>JAFGCK010000137.1 GCA_016932675.1 Methanosarcinaceae archaeon
TTCCTGTGACAGTTCGTGCCCGCAAACCACAGGCATTCCGGTCATCTCAGTTATGATCTCCTTCACCCTCAGCTCATGTTCCGGATTGCGTACACCAAAGTATGCCGAGACCGCATACGCAGATACAGCTTCTTTTGTCTGCATAGCGAATTCCCTGACCGGCCCCAGGTCAAGGGGATACTCCTCGTCACCCATATTATCATGCCCTCCTGATATCCATCTGACATAGCTGGTCGGGAGGTCCTTCTCTATAATGTTCTTCCCCACAAGTATGAGGCCCACGGGAGCGCCCGTCCCCTCCAGCAGTGAGTTGGTCGAGAGTGTTGTAGAGACAGAAACAAGGTTCACATCTTTGAGAATGTCCTGGTCAAGGGCATCCAGGACATTCCTTATACCTTTCTGCAGGTCTGGGTATGTGGTAAATGCTTTTTTAGAGTCAACGACCGCTCCGTCGGAACCTCGTATTATCACGGCGTCCGTATATGTTCCGCCTGCATCGATCCCGAGTCCATAGTGCATTTTTGGTCACCTGATAGTATTTCAAATTATTTTATAACTACAAAGATATAAAGGTAAGCATTGATGCCCGGATCCGGGAACTTAAAAGCGAATCAGAATGGAATTCTGAAATGGATAAATTTTTAATGGTACATACCATAAGCCTAATGGCAATTCACATTTTACAAAAAACACAAGAGGTTGCACCATGCCTGAAAAAAACAAGATCGGCAGCAAAATTCACCAGTTAAGAGAAGCGTATAACATGTCAGTTGAAGAACTGGCAGAAACCAGCAATACCAGTACCGAACTGATAGAACAGCTTGAGAATGGAGCACTTGTCCCGTCCCTGGCACCCCTTCTGCAGATTGCCCGTGCCCTGGGGGTCAGACTGGGCACTTTCCTTGATGATATGCCTCACAGCTCACCTGTTGTTGTCAGGTCAGGAAGGTCCGAGAGTGTATTGCACTTCTCCGGAAACTGTGATAAATGCAATACCAGTACCCTGGAATTCTTCTCCCTTGCTGCTGACAAGGCAGATCGTCATATGGAACCGTTCCTGATAGATGTCCATCCTCCAGGATCAGATGAGGAAAAACTGTCTTCCCATGAAGGCGAGGAATTCATCTATGTGCTCAAAGGTGAAATCGAGGTCATTTATGGTAAAGAGAGACACAATCTTGTTGCCGGGGACAGTATCTACTATGATTCTGTAGTCCCTCACCACGTCCACGCAAAAGACAGCGATGCACAGATACTGGCAGTAGTATATGCCCCTTACTAAAGAGCAGATCGATATGTTCAGAACAACAGTTACTCCAAGATTCGGCGATATCGACGGGCTGAAGCACGCTAACAATATTGCTGTTGCCATATGGTTCGAACAGGCACGCAATCCGGTGTTCAGATTCTTCACCCCGGACCTTGACCTGAGCTATGAGAACTGGAAACTCATTATGGCAAGGACAGAGTACGATTACGTAGGAGAGATGTTCTACGGATCGGATGTAGATATCATCACCTACATTTCCAGAATAGGCAATTCATCATTTACCATCACACAGGAAGCATGGCAGAATGGGAAAAAGGGTGCTGTCGGGAGATCCACTATAGTCCACTATGATTTTATCAATAAGAAGTCAGTCCCCATACCAGCCGACATAAGGAAGGAACTCGAAGCACACCTGCAGGAAGAAAATGAGAGCTTAAAATAGATGCAGGAGATATAGCAATGCCTTTTACAGATGATACGATCGGCAATTTTTTTGAGAACCAGGTAATGAAAGATCCTGACAGGGAATTCATAGTCTACCCTGACCGGGACCTGAGATTCACCTACAGGGAATTCGATGAGCGCATTAACATGCTGTCCAGGGGCCTTCTTGAGACAGGTATAGGGAAAGATGACCATATAGGCATCTGGGCCACCAACGTGCCTGACTGGCTGACCTTTCTCTTCGCAACAGCAAAGATAGGTGCTATCTTCGTCACGGTCAACACTGCCTACAGGATACATGAGGTCGAGTATGTAATGAAGCAGGCTGACCTGAAAGCCATTGCCATAATCGATGGTTTCAGGGATGTGAGCTACATCGAAACAATATACGAACTCGTACCGGAACTTAAGACACAGAGCCGTAGCAACCTGAAGAGTAAGAAATTCCCTTGCCTGAAGAACGTCATTTTCATCGGCCAGGAAAAACACAGGGGAATGTACAACACCAGGGAGCTATTCCTTCTTGGGCAGCAAAGCAGCGATGAAGAGATCAAAAAGATAATGAGGACACTTGACAAGGATGAAGTGATCAATATGCAATATACCTCAGGGACCACGGGTTTCCCGAAAGGCGTCATGCTGACCCACTACAATATCCTCAACAACGGTTATTACATCGGCGAACGGCAGAAGTTGACCGAACTGGACAGGGTTTGCCTTCCTGTACCACTCTTCCACTGTTTTGGGATAGTGCTCGGAGTACTTGCGGTCCTGACCCACGGCGGCACACTTGTTATGCTTGAAATTTTCGACCCGCTCATGGTGCTGGCTGCAGTCCAGAAAGAGAGATGCACTGCACTTTATGGAGTGCCGACCATGTTCATTGCAGAGTTCAGCCACCCGATGTTCAGGATGTTCGACCTTTCATCACTCAGGACTGGCATCATGGCAGGTTCTCCATGTCCAATCGAGGCAATGAAACGTGTGATAAACGAGATGCACTGCAAGGATATCACCATAGCGTACGGACTTACCGAGGCATCGCCTGTCTTTACCCAGACAAGTACCGATGATGCCATTGAGCGCCGTGTCAGTACAGTGGGAACGGCATTGCCTGAGATCGAAGTGAAGATAATCGATCCGGAAACCGGGGAAACAGTCGGACCGAACACACAGGGAGAGATCTGCTGCCGTGGTTATAATATCATGAAGGGATACTATAAGATGCAGGAAATGACAGAACTTGCAATTGACAGGGATGGCTGGCTGCACAGCGGTGACCTTGCAACCGTTGACGAGGACGGGTATTACAGGATCACGGGCCGCATAAAGGACATGATCATCCGCGGTGGTGAGAACATTTACCCAAGGGAGATAGAGGAGTTCCTGTTCACCATGCCGGGTATCAAGAGCGCACAGGTGGTCGGCACCCCGGATGAAAAATATGGGGAGATAGTCGTGGCTTTTGTGATAACTGATGACGGTGCCAATCTTACGGAAGAGGTCATCCGTGACTTCAGCCTTTCAAGGATAGCACGCTACAAAGTGCCAAAACATGTTTTCTTTGTTGAGGAATACCCATTGACTGCAAGCGGTAAGGTCCAGAAGTTCAAGTTAAGGGACCTGGCAGCTGAGCTGCTGAAGGAAGGACAGAATTAAAAAAGAAATATAGAATGATGTGAGAAATTCACATCATCTTTTCCCTGTCAAAAATACCAGTGCCAGCAGTGCAGTGATCGATAGGACGATCCCGAATCCGGGGACAGAACTACTTTTATCGGTCGTGTCGGGCACTTCAGTGTAATTGATATAATCATCGTACACGACGATCCCGGTACCCATGAAAGCTGAATCCTGTGCATAATAGTCCTGCAATCCTTGCAGCAGTTCGTAAACGTTCTCATCTGTAATGAAATCATCATCTACTGCAACGCTTATCAATGCATCTCCTCCTGCTGCCCTTACCTCCCCCATCTTAGCTGCAACGGAATCAACGATCTCATCAGTGCTATCAAGGGACTCGCCCCTGGCATCATAGGTAAGGATCACGAAGAGCTCGACATAATCCGAAACGTCCCCGATTGCCGACCGGTCATATGAAGAAGGTATATCCACTGCAACAGGCAGGGTATTACCTGTAGTTTCACGTATTTCCTTAAGCAGCATGAGATTGTCCTCACATGCCTCCTCAGCATCCTCACTACAAGGGTTCAATGCGATGCTTATCCCGTCAAAGCCGGCCAGGGACTTATCATTATAATCAACTACTGCCGAAATGGTTCCCATGAAGGATGCGGAACTGTCTTCTGTAATGTCCTCACGATCACTGATTATCATTGCATATACCTGCATGTCATTATCATGGGCACTTTTTACGAATCTCTCAAGACTCCAGATGTTTTCCGGGCCCACCCTGAGCATAACCAGATTGATGCCGCTGGCTTTCAGGTCAGCTATGGCCGAATCATTGTATTCTGCTGTATCAAAGATCCTGATCGCATTTATTTTACCATCAGGAAGTGTGATATTGATCTTCACAGGCACGGGTGCGCTCTCGGAATCCTGCTCATCCGATGATGCTGCAACCGCTGCCATGACAACTGCAGGTTCTTCGGAAACGAACTTGCGCACGTATACATAATCAAAAGCCGCATAACCCATGTTCTTGGAAACGTCGGAATATGTACTGGCAAACAGATATGCTTTCATATCTTCCAGCGGCACGTAGTTCTTTTCCTCGGTGGAAGCGAGGTCCATGCTGCTGACCCTTACGCCATCCCTGAAGAATGCAACCCTTCCAAGTTCATCCTCAACATACCACGCAACACCTGTTGTATACCATGTGTTCTCAGGTACATCAAGGGAGGCCAGGTCTTTGGAGAAATAGCGTGCGTTACCACGCTCGTTCTCAAGCACCCAGGCCACATATGTCTCGTTCTCAAGTTCCGTACGCACAATTACCTGATTACGGTCCTCATTATTCGGGTCCACAAATCCCTGTTCGATCACAGGCCCACGGCTATCCTCTCCGGTAGTGACCTTTTTTCTTCGGGTAACCAGCATTGAGTTTACCGGAAACTTATCATCGGATTTTACCTGCGATACATCTTCAGGATGGAATTTCGGTACGATCAGCTTGAGCATACCGCCTGTTATGTCAGTCTCGCCGCCACCGGTATAATATTGGTCCCATTTGCCAAAGTCCACATTGGGACCGTTGAAGTCATCGAACAGCTCAAAAGTAGAGAGCCCTGAACTCACGTCGCTTGCTGAAGGATTGCCATAGGACATCTTTATCCCCGCACTTCCACCTGCAGCGATATAAGGTACCTTCACCCAGATACGTGCAGTTGCATCTCTGGAATTCCATTCTTCTGTCCAGTGTTTCAGCTGGGTATCACCTGAACTGAAACGGATGTCCTCACCTGCAGCTTTTGCTGCTGAAAAGTTGAAATTGGAATTATTCAGGACCACCAGCACCTGGTAGTTGACAAGATCCTGGCCGGACCTCTCACTGATAGTGATCCCTTCCGAGTGTGCCCATTCTCCTCCTCCTGAAGAGCTCAAAGCTGCGCAACTCTGCGTTAGAACAGAGACAGACAATAAGGTAAATAAAGTATATAAGACGATCTTTTGTATCAATCCACTCACCTTTAACGTTATATATGATATGATTATATTTATACTATTTAAATCGATTATGTTTGCGTGAACTACTTCCGGTTAAAACCGGAGGCTTCTTGCTTCTGACCAGTGCCAGTAAGTCCACAAGCTCTTCCCGCAGTTCCTGCGGTGTTCAAGCTATTCAAAACTATTTTCTTGATGTTGATACTTGCATTCAGGTCTCTGTCATGTAATGTCTTGCACGAAGGACATTCCCATTCTCTGTCCTTGAGAGTAAGATCTTCTTTCTTGTACCCACAAACATTACAGACTTTTGATGTCGCTTCAAATCTACTTATTTTTAGAATGGTCCTGCCACACCACTCTGCTTTGTAGGTAAGCTTCCTGATGAACTCAGACCATCCAGCATCACTTATAGACCGAGCGAGATTGTGATTCTTGACCATTCCTTAACGTTAAGATCTTCCACACAAACTGCTTGGTTTTCGCTAATTATCTTCGTGGAGATCTTGTACTGGAAATCGTTTCTCTGGTTTTGGATCAACTGATGTGATCTTGCCAATTTCAATATTGCTTTTTTCCTGTTCCTGGAACCTTTCTGTTTCCTGCTGACAGTCCTCTGCAGTTTCTTCAGTTTCATGAGAGAGTTCTTCAGGAACTTAGGATTCTCAATGACCTCTCCTGTTGACAGAACAGCAAATGATTTGATTCCTACATCAATTCCTACTGTTGTATTCTCATCAAATTCAACAAGTTCTGGTTCAGGAGCATGGTCATCTATCAAGATACTTACATGATATCTCCCAGCTGATGTCCTGGAAACAGTCAATGTCTTTAGGATATTGAATTTCCTGTTGAGCTTCTGGTCAAGGATAAGTTCTCCGTTGACTTCTTTCGTGACAAGTTCCTTTTCAATGTATTCCTTATCTAAGAAATCTTGATGAAGAACTATCTTCATCCATCCTATTTTTGGAAGGTAGATTTGTGATGTTGTCAGGTTTAGCTGGTAGTTCTGAGGAACCTGAAATGAAAAGTTATTATTCTTCCTACTCTTTCTTGCAGGATATGCTCCATTTCCTTCAAAGAAGTTCTTGAATCCATTTAACAGGTTCTTGTTGGCCTGTTGCAAGGACTGTGAATTCAGGTCCTTCAACCATGGATGAAGTTCTTTCAACAAAGTCAGATTATTGTTCAAATTAACTTCACTAACATTGATCTTGAATTTCTTGTACATCAGATCTTTGATGAAAAGCGACTGGTTATAGATGAATCGAACTCCACCAAAATGTTGCTCTAATAAAGAGCACTGCTCTTTGTTTGGATATATTCGATATCTAAAACCTTTTTTCATCTAGATCACTCAAGTCTAAAGAACAAATTTTTAGTAACATTTATTATGGTTTTTATGAGATATATGTTTTTTTTGTAGGGAGGGAACGCAATTCGTCCACCGGTTAAAACCGGTGGTCTTCTTGCTTCAGTTAAATAAAATGCAATGTACATTATCATTATGTATGTAAGCAAATGCTTAAATGCATGGTCAAATTTGCATGGAACTCTGGTTCACTGCATGGACCTACCGGGTAAAAAACACGGTCAGCCGCATCTGTACGCCTTTAGCATTATCTGTATCCGGAAATGAAAGATTGGATCAGTTCCCCGGATATACTGGTACTTCCCGGTATATGGGGGATCTCATCACGTCCGAACCAGGCCGCATCCTCGATCTCCCCGTCATTGAAACGTAGTTCCCCTTCCAGGTACTTTGCTGTAAAAGCGATCATCAGAGAATCGGGATACGGCCACGGCTGACTTCCAAAATAGGAGAGGTCCTTTATGCGTATCCCCACTTCCTCCATTACCTCTCTGGTAACAGCCTCTTCAACGGACTCACCGGGTTCAACAAAACCCGCTATGAGGCCATAACGCCCCGGTGGAAAATGCGTGGACCTTGCCATCAGTATCCTGTTATCCTTCTCGACCATGACAATGACAGCAGGCGAGATCTTTGGAAAGAACAGTAAGCCGCATTCAGGACATTGCTTTGCCCTTTCATCGGACTTCCGGAAAGTCTCTGAGCCACAACGCCCGCAGTAGCGGGTATTTTTGTCCCACTCAAGCAGATGTATGGCTCTTCCTGCCAGGGATGCTAAGGTCTCTTCTAGAAAAGCCGGCAGTTTCCTGATATCTTCAAAAACAAGATCATGAATTTCAGTGAAGGCAGGGGATGTTTCGGCTGCAAAGCAGGAAGAAAAACCGCATTCTCCAAGATACTGCTTGCTTTGGATATCAATTCCCAGAGATATGAGATCTTCTCCTGAAGGCAATGCTGCAATGCCGCTATCCAGAAGCAGTAATAATTTCCGGTCCCTGAAAATAAAGTAATGGTCTGAATGCTTTACCTTTTTTTTGGGGAGCTCCAGCAGGGGCAGGAATTCGGGTTCAGAGATTTTACGTTCCCGGATCATGGCAGGGAAAATATGGAATATACACTTATGAGCCTGCCGGTTGCAGGAGAAGACATAACATGTACAGGCGACAGGTTGCCTGCCTGTGTTCATTCATAAGGGGATATCTCATCAGGCAGGGGGGTCGTGTGCAGTACGCATTCATCACCGTGCCTTAGCAGCTCTTCGATGGATTTTCGCAGTATCGACGGATAGATCATACCAACTTCTTCCTTGATGGGCTTGCCCCGACAGAAGAACTTGAAGGTGGGCGTCGACTTTACACCGTATCTCATGGCAGTCCTTCCGCTGAGAAGACCGTTCATCTTCACAAAGGTAGCAGAGTCACTGAACTCTCTGGAATATTCCATGAAATATGGTTCTATCTCTTTACAATAGGCACATGCCGGAAGGTAGAACATAACTACCATTGGTTTCTCTTCGTTTGCGATCAGTTCATCCCAGTTCTCATCCGTTGCCTCGATCACAGCATCTTCATACATTGTTACCGCTCCCAGTTCAGATTTGATCGTTAAGATATAAATAGTTCTCCGGAAAAGAGATCAGGCTTTTATGCAAGCCTGAACACAAGATCAGAGATTCTCCTTAGCCCATGCAGAGGCAGCTGCCAGGACATCCAGGTTAAGTGATACAAGTCTGGGTTTCTTTGAGAATGTCTCAGAGATCGCAGACCTGAAGTTCTCCTCTGAAAGACCTGTGACCCCAAGAGCCATCATCACACCAAGCATCACAGTGTTTGCAGCCTTTTCAGAACCCAGCTCCTGTGCAATCCTGACAGCAGGTACTGGTATTGCCCTGATCCCTTCGGGAATATCGCATTCAGCTATCATTGAGTCATAGAGGATCACTCCGCCTTCCCGTACGTCGGCTGCGAACTTCTCCAGTGACGGCCGGTTCATGGCCACAAGGATATCCGGGGTATGGACCACAGGAGAGCCTATGGACCCGCCCGAGATGACAACAGAGCAGTTGGAAGTGCCCCCCCTCTGTTCCGGCCCGTATGAAGGGTACCATGAAACAAAGTGTCTTGCACTGCATCCTGCATGAGCAAGGGTAAGTCCCATGCTGAGCACACCCTGACCGCCAAAGCCTGCAGCTTTTATGTGCACTTCTGGAAAACCCGGATCATGGACTGCATCAGGCGAGGATTCTGTTTCAAGATTGAACAGGCTGTCAATGGACGCCTTTGAGAAATCGCTCTCGCCTCTTTTCAGCGGCTCTGTTTCTGCTGAAAGGTCCCTGAAGTTGCCAGTCGGGAACTCCTTTTCCATCTCCTCGTTCACAAAACGGGCACTCTGCTGAGCATCCTGACGCAGGTTGGTGGGGCAGGGAGACAGTATTTCCACAAAAGCATATCCTTTGCTGTCCCTCTGGACCTCGAGGGCCTTTCTGATCGCCTTTCTGGCCTTCCTTATGTGGGATGTGTCCGAGACCGAGACCCTTTCTATGAAGACGGGAGCCAGGAGGTTGTTCAGGATCTCGCACATGTGCAGAGGATAGCCGGCAAACCTGGGGTCCCTTCCTTCAGGGCAGGTCGCGGTCTTTTCACCTATGAGCGTTGTCGGAGCCATCTGGCCGCCTGTCATACCATAGACAGTATTGTTGACAAAGAAGACCGCCATCTTCTCACCACGATTTGCGGCCTGTATGGTCTCATTGAGGCCGATGGAGGCAAGGTCGCCGTCTCCCTGGTATGCGATCACCACAGCGTTATCCTCTGCCCGGGAGACTCCGGTCCCTACCGCGGGAGCCCTCCCATGAGCTACCTGCAGATTACCACAATCAAAGTAATAGTAAGCAAAGACAGCGCATCCAACAGGACTTATCATGATGCTGCGGTCCTGGATATCAAGGTCTGCCATTGCCTCTCCTATAAGTTTATGGATTATGCCATGTCCGCATCCAGGACAGTAGTGGGTTGCTGTTGGCGCGGCGCCGCCCTTACGTGTGAATTCTGGATAAAGCCCTGAACTCCTGATCACTTTCTCAGCCATGGTCACTCCACCCCCGCAGCTATTTTTCGTATTCTGTCCATGACCTGGCTCAGGGTTATGAGATTTCCGCCCATGCGGTTCACAAGTTCCACCTTCCTGTCACGACCGACTTCAAACTGTATGTCCTCAAGCATCTGCCCGTTGCTCATCTCCACGGAAACAAAGGTGCACTCCCTTGAATCGGCAATTGACCGCAATTCCTTTCCGGAGAAGGGGAAAAGAGTCCTGGGCCTGAAAAGGCCAGCCTTTATGCCTTCCTTTCTTGCCAGGTCTACAGCCGACCTGCATATACGGCTGCTGATCCCATAGGATACGAGGATGATCGATGCATCTTCGGTCATGTGCTCCTCGAAGTCGACCTCATTCTCCCGGATCCTGGCATACTTTTCCTGTATCCGATAGTTAAAATCCTCAAGCATATCAAAATCCAGGAAAATGGATGTAACAAGGTTCTTCCTTGTTTCTGCGGTGCCGCATACAGCCCAGGAAGTGTCTATCTCCGGCTGTACTGCTGTTTCGGGGAACTGGATGGATTCCACCATCTGACCCAGCACACCGTCAGCCAGCACATATACAGGATTCCTGTATCTGAAGGCCAGCTCGAAGCCCCTGATCACCATATCGCACATCTCCTGTACGGAATTCGGAGCAAGTACGATGTTCCTGTAATTACCATGACCGCCGCCTTTTACTACCTGGTTGTAGTCGCCCTGCTCAGGACCGATGTTCCCGAGTCCCGGACCTGCTCTCATGATATCGACTATGACACAGGGAAGCTCGGAGCCTGCAAGATATGAGACTCCCTCCTGCTTCAGGCTGATACCGGGACCAGAAGATGCTGTCATGACCCTGTGACCGGCTGATGCGGCACCGTAGACCATATTAATGGCAGCTTCCTCTGATTCTGCCTGCACGAACTTTCTTCCCACCTGCGGGAAATACCTGGAAGCTTCCTGCAGGATCTCGCTTGCGGGGGTGATCGGATAGCCGAAATAACAGTCGCAACCCGCATAAAGAGCACCGATGACCGCCGCAGTATTGCCTTTGACTAATTGTGTTGCCACTTTTGATCACCTTGATTACTTGTTTTCTTTTACCGGGATGTGAACCTCTATTGCAAGTGGTTCGGGGCATGTGTAGTAGCAATTTGCACAACCCGTACAACCCTCATCCACGTACTCGACGTAATGGTAACCTCGCTCGTTGAGGCTCTCGCTCATTCTCAGGAGATTCCCCGGGCATGCAACGATACAACGCCCGCAGGCTTTACACTCCAGTATATTAATAACCGGATATGGCTCCTTTTTTTCTTTATGGCCTGACATAATATCGCAACCTCGTTAATTGCATAAAAGTAATATTTCCCGGACAGGATATTCATAAGAACTGAACAATGGTATTAATCTTCAGGTCCGGGAATATCTTTTAATTAATAAATAAGTTATTGTAACTCTTTGTCGTGGTCACGTATTTCCACGCGCCTGATCTTCCCGCTGATGGTCTTTGGAAGCTCAGTGACAAATTCAACTACACGGGGGTACTTATAAGGGGCAGTTACCTTCTTGACATGGTCCTGTAACTCCTTTTTCAGCTCCTCGCTTGCAGTATAGTCCTTTGTGAGAACTATTGTCGCCTTGATGACCTGGCCCCTGAAAGGATCGGGGATACCTGTAATTGCACATTCCAGTACCGCAGGGTGCTCGATGAGGGCACTCTCAACCTCGAAGGGACCTACCCTGTAACCTGATGTCTTTATGATGTCATCGGCCCTTCCGAGAAACCAGAAATAGCCGCCCTCGTCCTTCCACGCCATATCTCCTGTGTGATAATAACCGTCGTGCCAGACGTCTGCGGTCCTTTCGGGCTCTGAGCCGTATCCTGTGAAGATACCTGGAGGATTCCCGAAACCTGTATCGATAACGATCTCTCCTTCCTCACCGACTTCACACGGCCTGCCTTCGGCATTGAGCAGCTCTATGCTGTATTCAGGTGATGGCTTGCCCATTGAACCTGGTTTTGGTTCCATCCAGGGATAGGTCGCAAGGGTGACAATTGTTTCAGTCTGGCCGAAACCTTCCATGAGTTTGAGACCTGTGATCTCCAGGAACTTCTCATACACCTCAGGGTTCAGAGGCTCTCCTGCGGTAACACAGTACTTCAGGTTACTTAAATCATATTTGCTGAGATCTTCCCTGATGAGAAAACGATAGATGGTAGGCGGTGCACAGAAAGTGGTGACACCGTACTTAATGGCATTTTCCAGCATTTTGTCAGCTGCGAACCTTTCGTAGTCATAGACAAAAACAACGCTTCCTGCTATCCATTGTCCGTATATCTTCCCCCATACACACTTCGCCCATCCGGAATCCGCTACAGTGTAATGCAGTCCGCCATCGCTTACATTCTGCCAGTACTTCGCGGTGATGATGTGAGCCAGAGGGTATGTGAACCTGTGTAGTACCATTTTCGGAAAGCCCGTTGTGCCGGAAGAGAAATAGTTGATCATGATGTCATCATTGGTCGCTGCCTCATCCCCTTCAGGACGTGCAAGATCTGCAGAAGCTGCTTCAACCTTATCTTCAAAGGATATCCAGCCGTTCCTTTTCAGTCCTATAGCTATCCTTGTCTTCAGGATGCCGCTTAACTCATTGCAGGCATCGTCCACATAATCAAGCACTCCTTCATCAGGAGCACATATCACCATACTGATATTGCCACGCTCGACCCTGTACACAATGTCCTTTTTTGTAAGCATGTGCGTTGCAGGAACAGCTATGGCACCTATCCTGTGCAGCGCAAGCAGACAGAACCAGAACTCATACCTGCTCTTGAGCATGAGCATTACGCTGTCACCCTTACGAACACCGAGCCTTTTCAGCATGTTTGCGGTCTTCCTGCTGTAGTAAGCAAGGTCACTGAAGCTGAATATTTTTTCTTCATCGTTGTCATCGCACCATATCAGGGCTTTCTTATCGGGCTGTTCCTTAGCATAGACATCGACAACGTCGTATGCGAAGTTGAAATTATCAGGGATGTTTATCCTGAAATTCTCTTTAAAATCTTCGTATGAATCAAACTCTGTGCGTGATACATACCTGTCAAGTAATGAAGACATGTTACCTCCTGATCATAGAATAACTGCCAGGAACCTGGCCGGCTTTGCGCCTACTGCCTGCATCCCGTGAGCATAGCCGGAATCGAAGAATATGGAATCCCCCTCCTCAAGGATGATCTCGTTGCCATGAATGATGACCTTCAGAGTGCCATCCAGCACATAATCGAACTCCTGGCCCGGATGGGAGTTCATTGATGGTTTTGAGCCCTCAGGTTTTGGATCAACCTTTACCACAAAAGGTTCGGCCTTCTTGTGGACAAAGTTCGCAGCAAGGCTCTGGTACTTGTAATCTCTGCGTCTGTCAACACTTACTCCTTTATCTTTTCTCGTAACAGTGAATACGTGCATCCGTGGATCTTCGCCGGTAAGCAATACGGTCATATCAACCTTCAGATTCTGAGCGATCCCGAAAAGGATACTTGCCGGAAAGTCTTCTTCGGCATTCTCATATTTTCTGTAAGTATCGGCAGACAGCCCCAGAAGGGCTGCCATCTCATCAGACGCGATGCCACATAACTCACGTAATTCCCGCACACGGGACGCAATTTCTTTTATTTTCTCCTGCATGTATATCACATCAAAGGTATCATGATATTGAAAATACCTGAACCGGAAACAGATGCTCCGATCACAGCCTGCCCCGGAAAGCATCAGGGACACAAATCTGAAATAAGGCTGCCAGGATGCACAATTCTATAATGGGCGGGAAACTTAGGTTCTACTCATATTTTAATATATTCATTCAGAGAAAACAAATTTGTATGTGCATTTTAGCGTTGTCCAAAATTGCCGGAAATAAAAATATATAAATTAAACATAGATTACCCATAAGTAAAGCTTCATGAAGAACATACTGAAATAATCATTATTGACTTATAGTTTTATAATATATTCAAACCATAACAAAAACCAAAAACGACCTGATACCCATGCATGCAGTTCTTGAAAACCTGGAAAGGATGGAACATGAATACAGGAGGCAACTGATCCGTGCAGCTTTCGGATTGCTTATATTCGCATTTCCGTTCTTCAGCACAATGGCACTTCTAGTGTTAAGCCTGTTACTTATGATCATACCGGGACATTTCAGGGAATATGCACCTATTGAAAAGTACCTTTACAAGAAACCCTTTCCAGGTTCAAGGGAAATGCTTAGCAACGACATCAACAACGGTATCAGAAGTGCCCAGTACCTGGCCCTCTCACTCTCCCTCCTGCTTCTGATCAATCTGCTGCTTGAATTCACATCCTTCTCCCTGCCACTGTACATTATCGGAGAATCCATGGCAATATCAACTTTTGGAAGCAGTGCAGCCTCCATTATACGGCACCGTAAGGAATTACAGATGATAGGAGACAGGAACACAGGCAAGGCCAGACCGGACCACTACCTTCTTCCTTCCAGTATAGTGATGCTTGGGACTGGTATAATTACAGCGTATATTGCAGGTATGTGGATCGTAAGCTGGGATGGCGGCGATGTCAGCCAGAATCTGATATTCTTTGTTGCTGTGATAGGTTCGATCACTGCTGCTCTTTTCGAATCGATCCCATCGGGAGTGAACGATAACTTCTCTGTTCCCCTTGGTTCGGGAATGGCCATGTGGATGTTCCATTCTTTCGGATTTTCAGTATCTCCTTACCATATGTTCATAGCTCTTGTCTTTTCCCTGGTTCTTGGTTACCTTGCCTACAGGACAAAAATTGCTGATATGTCAGCACTTTTCAGTGCTGCGCTTCTTGGAGTGCTCGTTATAGTATTCAGCGAGATATTCTGGTTCATTCTCTTGCTCACTTTTTTCATTTTAGGCGGAATATTCACCAGGTACAAGTACAAGTATAAGGAATCTATCGGTATTGCCCAGTCCAAAGGCGGTGTCCGAAGCTATGAGAATGTTTTCAGCAACAGTACTGCTGCCCTGGTGCTTGCTATTTGCTACGGTATATATCCACAACATGCAGAGCTGATCATTTTCGCATATCTCGGGACTGTCGCCACGGCTACGGGAGACACACTTGCAAGTGAGATAGGTACTACCGCCCACTCCCAGCCGATCATGATAACCACGCTCAGGCCAACCCGGGCAGGAGTTGACGGAGCCGTTACTCTGCTAGGGGAGCTCTCAGCTATCCTTGGTGCAATGGTGATAGGGATACTGCCAGTGGTATTCGGCCGTGTCGATGATGCTTCAATGGCGATATTGATAACAACTGCAGGCGGTTTTCTGGGGACGAACGTCGACAGCCTGCTGGGTGCCACCCTTCAGAAAAGAGGCGTGCTTTCCAACAGCGGAGTCAATTTCGTCGCAACCTTTGCAGGTGCCCTGATATCCGGTGCCCTCTACCTGCTATTGGTATGACAGGGCAGTTTCCAGAAATCCCGGGTCCGG
This sequence comes from Methanosarcinaceae archaeon, assembly GCA_016932675.1. Lineage (GTDB taxonomy): Archaea > Halobacteriota > Methanosarcinia > Methanosarcinales > Methanosarcinaceae > Methanolobus. Next base: position 15,306 of record JAFGCK010000137.1, read on the forward strand.
TTTTCAAGAAATTTTATTAGGGGTTATGACAATGCTTCCATATGAAAAAGAACAGTGAAGTTAAAGGCATTGCCAGAGAGACCCTTGATTTTATTCTTGAGGTCAGCAGGTCAACCTACCCGAAAGAGTTTGCAGGTCTGCTTGAAGTAAAGGATGGGGTCATAACCGATGTGCTGGTCCTCCCTGGCACGGAGTCAAGTGAAAGCAACGCAGTCCTGAAGCTATTTATGATGCCGAACATCTCTGCCGCAGGTTCAGTACACAGCCACCCGGGCCCTGTCATCCGCCCCTCGAAAGCCGACCTGAGACTTTTCAGCAAGACCGGGACACGGCATATCATAGCCGGGTATCCCTACAGACATAATAACTGGAAATGCTATGACGGCAGCGGCCGGCCTGTGGAACTGCCTGTGCTTGATGTGGAACTGGAGGATGAGAATGTACTGTAGGTTTCCCTGATATTCTAGCTGGTACTTGGTAAAGCAACATTTGTTCGCACACAGACGATTTAATTTTCAATGCCATTGAAAAATACATACCTGGCCCAAATTATACAGAGGTTAGGTTATATAAAAACAGGTTATACTATCTTTAGCGGGTTTGGGAAAGTAGCGGGTTAGTAAAGCATCTTGCCGGAATATGGGCAAATTCCGGATCCGCAAGGAGAGAGGCACCAAAAGCGTGGTGGTTTATCAGGTGCCTCATCTTTCCTTCGTAACTTTTTATGTTTTTTGATAATGCGTTAAAGCAATTTAGCTGATCCTTAACTTAACCATGGAACTACATGCAATACTCATAAAAAAGGGTTCCGATTTAGCTTTTTATGATAAAAAACGATACTGTTCTACATGATATCGTTTTTCTGCCAACAGCAAATATATAGTAATCCAATTTTGATTTTTATTATTCCGGCCAGCCGTGCAACATCACCCATCGTTCCGGAGTAAAGAAGGTTTGCAACAAACCATCTGCAATGCATAAAAGTATATTATTGAAGATCCAAACATGACAGGGAACGGGTTGTTATGAACAGGATCAAAGCCATATCTATGGAAACATACCGCCGCTGGAACGAATATGATGGAATGACGGACAGTGCGGCCCTTGCATTCATCTTTTTACTAAGCTTGCCTGCCCTGATACTGTTCACTGTCTCACTTGGAAGTCTGTTCCTGCAGCATCAGGTCCTCCGGAACAGGATCATCAGTTATATCCCGGCTATCGCAGACCAGACAGGCATCGACTTGTTGAATAAGCTCTTTCAACAGCTACCGGCCACAGGCACCATTACCTTTGGCCTGGTAATAAGTTCCGTGCTCTTCATGTGGATCGCAGCGAACCTTTTCCGCCAGCTTCAAAAAACGATCAATGGCATGTGGGATATCACATATCATCACAGGACATGGTATGAGGAAGTAATCAGGAAAAGACTTGTCACTCTGGTTGCAGTTTTGGTGTTCGTTCTGCTTGTCATGATCACAACTGCTTTTGAGATAATATTCTTCAGGATATCCAGTGATCTTAATTCATTCCTGCCACTGTCTGTTGATGTCATCCGGTACAGCAGTTCCATCTTTAACTTCATTTTACTGGTCATGCTATTCACCTATCTTTACAGGGTACTTCCGCAAATCCGGCTCAATATGAAATATGTATTGACAGGGTCCTTCCTGACAGTTGTATTCATCACCATAGGCAAGTATGCATTCAGTGTCTATATCAGATACAGCGACCCTACAAGTATTTACGGAAGCATTGGCTCCATGATAGCAATATTCCTATGGGTTTATATCTCTGCGATCATAGTGACGTTTATGATCCAGTTTACCAAGGTCTATGCAGACATCGATAACAACCTTTCGTTTAAAGAAACGAGGAGGTAAACTTCAAAGCAGATTAAGCCCAGTTCAAAAAAGAAACAAATGGATACAATTTTCCATTTGCTCTTAATTTCTCCCCAACCCTATACACTCTTTTTGTGGTACAGAGAAATATTCACAGGACACCGTGATAGCTCAGGAATGTGTAATATACGAAGAGTGAGACCAATAGGGAAATTATCAGCGTTGCGAAGTTGGAAGTATTGTAGTCAACGTGGTATTCTGTCATGTTTGATGATGATATTCATGGATTTTCTCATATTTATAGTTTTGCAAGATTTATCATGATTAATCGTTTTATTCAATATGATACGAACAAAATCCGGATCATAACTTCCAGGACATAAAAATGAATACCCTGAAGAAAAACAACATCTTTAAAGCTTGCAATTCTGGTTTTCAGTAATTGGTCATGGATTTGATCTTATTGAAATCTGGGATTTACTGATTTTTTCCTGATACATTAAAATTTGATTTTATCCAGTTATGCTGGAAATTATATCGCAGATTATAGTTATATCCAGCATGGGATCGATTTTAGCCACATTTTATCATGAGGAACTGATGATACCACAATCCGCAGATCGCTCTGTCAAGGATCAGAACCGGAATGATATCAGAACAGATTTGTAAGATGAAGGAATAGAAACATTTCCATAAAGATCCTGTGATCAAAGGAGGTTAAACATGGATAGGATGCAAAAGTACTTTCAACAGGCGAATTTTGCAGATATCTCGGGTATGTGGCTTACTGAAGTCTCCAATGGGTATGCTAAAGGAGAGATGAAGGTTGAGAAAAGGCACCTTAATGTTCTTGGAACCGTCCATGGGGGCGCATTGTTCACTTTTGCGGACATGGTCTTTGCCGCCGCATCAAATTCGCATGGCACAGTTGCCGTTGCGATCAAATGTGATATTTCATATGTGAAGGCGGTCAGCGAAGGATACCTGTATGCAGAAGCAAAGGAAACCTCTATCAATCCCAGGATCGGTACCTATGACGTATGCATCAGGGATGATAAAGGAGATACCATTGCAATCTTCAACGGAATGGTCTACAGGAAAAAGGACCCACTTAAACTTCCTGGATAAAGGAACTAAAAGCGGTCCATTAAACCAGTTCCCTTGGCTGCCTCTCCCCGGGCAGGGACGGTAGTGGCACAGAGCTTACAAGCAAAGGCGTTTCCACATCTTTTGCCCTTTCCAGGAGCAGGTCCTTTCCCCTTTGTGTAATGCCAAAGAGAGGAACAGCATTTCCAACCTGGACAAGTGGCCTGACAAGTTCACGAATGCTCTTTGAGGCGCAACTTGTGACAATATCCACATGCTCCAGCAGGCCGATAGCGAAATCAGCATCTATCCCTGTTACATGGGCCGCGATCATGGTCAGTTCCAGATCGAGCTCCTTTTCAAGCTCACGCAACTTACGGGCTGTTTCGTGGAAAACAACTGACACGGCGATCTTTTTATAACCCAGTTGTGCAGCTTTTCTGACTCCCTCCACAGGATCTATGCTGGCATTTGAAGGATCAAGAACAATACCTCCCCTGTCGGCAATACCGTTCATGACAGCGTCTATCGGTTCGGTCTCGACCAGTCCTGAGATACGTGCCCCCATGCCCTGAACAAGGGAAGGATTGTTCGTGATCACAGTGCCTGCACCATCACAGACCGTTACGGTCGTGTCTATAAGGCCTCTGCTTAAGCCGGTCATCATGACCTCTGATGCACCAAAGCCGACAAAGACATCCATATCAAGCTTGCGGTCTGCGGTGAAAAGTCCGAAATCCCTGATCCTGAATTCCATGTTCTTGCGGACCTCTTCCCTGGTTATCTCTTTGATGCCCCTTGCTTTTTCAAATATGGGGCACCACCGTATCTGTGGATCACCCACTTCAACGACCTTGCCATCCTCAACAACTACTCTTGCACATCCCAGAATTTCCATAACATGTGGCATCTGATCACCATCGATAAGTAAAATTAAAGTGCATCCCTTCTGTCTATGACCTTTTTGGATTTTCCTGCAGTACGGGGGATGGACCCCCTTTCAACAAGTTCGACATTGGTCCTGATATTCAGGACACTTTTCAGCTCATTCTCTACATGCCTTTTTACTGCTGCCAGATCCTTCAGTTCACCGGTGAACGCATTTTCCTCGAGCTCGACCTTTACTGTCAGCTCATCAAGCATTTTCTGATTTCTATCAAGGATCACCTGGAAATGCTCTGTCACCTCAGGTACCCTTGCTATCACATCCTCCACCTGGGAGGGGAATACATTGATACCTCTTACAATGAGCATATCATCGGCTCTTCCCAGCAGCCTGGATATGCGTGTGGTCGTCCGGCCACAGGAACATTCACTTTCAAGAAGTCTTGTTACATCGCCTGTCCGGTATCTTATGATCGGAAGTGCCTCTTTTGTGAGCGATGTCAGCACCAGTTCACCCTTCTCGCCTTCGGCTATCTGTTCTCCTTCCTCATCAAGCACCTCTACAAGGAAATGGTCACTCCACAGGTGTAAACCATCCTGGTGCTCACACTCAAAAGCTACACCGGGCCCCATTAGCTCCGATAGGCCGTATGAGTCATATGCCCTGATGTCCAGAGCACTTTCCAGCCGACTGCGGGTATTGTCTGACCATGGTTCCGCACCGAAACATCCGACCCTCAGCGAGAGATCGCCAACTATATCAAGCTCCTGTGCGGTTTCGGCAAGATAGAGCGCATAAGAAGGAGTACAATGCAGGGCAGTTACACCAAAATCCATCATCATTTCCAGCTGGCGGGCGGTATTACCTGTGCCGCTTGGAACTGCCATTGCCCCGATCCTCTCGATACCATAATGGAAACCCAGGCCACCGGTGAAGAGCCCGTAATTCACAGCATTCTGGAAAACATCATCCTCTCCAAGACCCACCATCGTGAGGTTCCTTGCCATAAGGTCTGACCAGGTCTCTATATCCTGCCTGGTGTATCCGACAACAGTTGCTTTCCCACTCGTGCCTGAGGATGCATGGATACGTACGATGTCTTTCATGGGGACAGCAAAAAGTCCGAACGGATAGTTGTCGCGGAGATCGGTCTTCCTGGTAGTGGGAAGCTTGCTTATATCGGCAGCAGACCTTATGTCATCGGGTCGTATTCCAAGCAGTTTGAACTTTTCCCTGTAAAATGGCACATTTGCATAAACAGATGCAGCCGTCCTTTTCAAACGTTTTGATTGCAATGCTTCCAGTTCATCCTTTTTCATTGTTTCATACTTTGGCTGCCAGTATTTCATGCGAACATCTCCACAACCATTCAACATAGAACTTCCTGTTTAAATGATTTACCATTAAAAACAGATGGCATCACGTCATTTAATATACGGATGGACATAATGGATATTTATATATAAATAGTTATAGTTTAATACATAATTGAATATGGCATGTACGTAAATAGCAAAAATATGGCCATAATTTATTATAAACTACCATAATATATTAAATACTGTTCAATAAGTCATTCCCTCACAAGAAGTGTGAGAAAAATGGAATGAAATTGAAAGGTAGTTGTTTTGTACTTTTATTGTTCGTCATTTTAGTATGCACGCCATTTGTTATGGCTGGCAGCGATGCCACGGCTGCGGGCGACAACACGATCACAGATATAAACGCCCACTATAAAGTCATACCCGAGGAAGAGATCGTTCATGTCACAAAGCGGATCGTCTTTATTAACAATAATCCGGATACCAGTTACTGGAGAGGCTATTACTCAAACTGTAATTCCTACCTTCCGGAAAGTGCCAGCAACATCAGGTCATACGACAGAGAGGGCAGCCTGAAAGTTACCAGAGACCAGGGGAATTACCATGTTTTCAATTTCAACAAAAAGATATGGCACAAAGAGAGCTATACTTTCTTTATCGAGTATGACCTTAGGATCAATACGAATACAGCTGTATTCTATCTTAGTGAATATGGCGACAATACAGCTGTGAGCCTGGAGATCCCATCTGATTTTGACACTTACCTCTCGAGAGATGATTATGCACTTGAAGAAAAGAAGTATTCAAATGTTTACAAATTCGAAAAAGGACAGGAATGGCCAGGCTCATGTCTTGTGGACTCTGTAAGATGTACAGACTATTGTATTCTGAAAGAGACCGCACACCTGCAGGAAAAAGATGTGGATGTAGTTATCAGATACTGGGAAGGAGAAAACAGGTGGGCGCAGGAGATGATGGACACTGCAATTGAAAGCCTTCAGGTATTGGAAAAAACCTGGGGAGCATCATATCCTGCAACATACAACATAACAATAACACAAGCCAATATTTCAGAGACAGGAGGCTACGGAGGATATAATGAAGGAAGTAAGGGGATCTGGCTCTTACACACATCCAGTAATGAGATCCTTATTCATGAACTAGCACATTACTGGACACGTGCCTGTAACTTTGAACAGCTCTGGATGGATGAGGGATATGCCGACCTTTATACCTATATTGTTCTAAAGGAGACAGAACCGGAAAAGGCCGAAAAGAGGAAAGAGCGTTTTCTGCAAAAATATGAGAATTTGAAAACAGAATATGACATTCCACTCTCAGAATGGAGCACTCCTGACAGAGTTGATGCAATGACACTGGAAGAGGTTGATTTTGGCTATAAGAAAGCTTTTGCCTTAACATATGCACTTTACGAAGAAATCGGCCCAGAAGCTATGAAAAGGTCCAATCTGAGATTCATGAACTCGAATACCTCGGTCGATGCAGAGATCTTTATACAGAGCATCGATCCGTCTTCAGATGATTATGAAAATGAAATCAAAAAATTAATATATATATGATAGCTAGCAAAGGTTGTAAAATAAATCTGTGAAGTTGAAAAGTAATTTATTCAAGAGATAAAGGAAACCGAATATATACTCAAAGAGAGAGGTTCCGATTTCCAAAGGCTCATCTTTAATGTGGGAGGAAAGGATAGAAGCCATCAGGAACAGTTTTTGAAATGGGGCAAAAGAGATCATGGAAACAAAGTTAAAACAAAAAAAAGACACGGGTGGTTATCCTTTTCTGGACACACTTGAAATGTTTCAGGTATCCGGTTCTCCAAAACTTGTTCTTAAAAAGGCAGTTGATGAGATACCTGCCCTGTTCCTGGTTCATGGCAAAGTGTCCTCAAGGATCATCTGGAGAGACTAGGTGTTCAGATCATCCTCTTTTAACGAAAGTGGAAGAAAGATCAAAAGTGATATTATAATCAACGGCCTGAAGGAAGGAACAATAGAGATCTATTTTAACAAGGTCCAGACTTATATTGAAAACTGGGATCAGCATTCATTCCCATCCAGAAGTATGAGGGATGTTCTTGAAAATATATCTGGAATTATTGCCAAATTCCTTGAAAAGGAATATCTTGAGGAATACCTCAGCATGTCCGAAAAGAATCTGAGAAACGTTTTTGACAATCTGCACGAAAACATTTTTGTACTTGATCAGGAAGGGACCATCCTTGAATGTAACAGGCCATCTACAGATTGCCTGAAATCCGGATGCGGCCAGATATCTGGTCTAAGATTGGAAGATACCGGCTATCTGGATGCTCAGGCGGTAGACAGGATAATCGGGCAGACCTGCGAACATGGAGCGTTCAGCTTTGAAACTGTGTGCTCGTGCGCAGATATCAGCAAAACCGTGATGGTAGATGCCTGTAAAGTAAATTACAATGGAAGGGAAGCAATACTGTGTATCATCAGGGATATCTCAAAGACAAAAGAATACGAAATGAAGCTTAAAGGATATGCTGACGAACTAAAGAATTCTGGAGATCTCAAGGAGCTTTTCACAGACATCATCCGCCACGATCTGTTAACACCTGCCGGAATAATCAAAGGTTTTACAGAAGAGCTCATCTGCGAACCATCCTGTGAAGAAAAAAACCTTGCACTCGAAAAAATTCATGAGAACATCAACCGGCTTATTTATCTGCTTGACTATGCAACGAAACTTAGCAAATTAGAAAGAGTTGAAGAAATTCCTTTTGAAGAGATCGATATTGTTCCTGTGCTCCTTATGGTAGCTGATAACCTCCAGATATCTGCCGATGGAAAAGAACAGGAAATAGTTGTCGACAGGGATTTGACCTGTCCTGCAAAGGTCAATCCAATAATTGAAGAAGTATTTACAAATTTGCTATCCAATGCCATCAAGTACAGTCCGCAAGGGAGCAGGATAAACATTGACTTCCTTGATGATGCCAATCACTGGAAGATCATTGTCAAAGACTGCGGTGATGGAATTTCGGACCAGGATAAAGCTTTCATATTCGACCGTTTCAGGAGAGCGGATAAAAAAGGGATTAAAGGAAGTGGCCTTGGCCTGGCCATTGTGAAACGCATAATTGAATTACATGAAGGAGAATATGGAGTGGACGATAATCCTGATGGCAAAGGCAGTCTGTTCTGGGTCACTGTGAAGAAAGCCTGAAGAGATATGAAAGAGGCCGTAGCCTTTGGGATTTCCTTTCAGGGATGTCAGATATCGGCAACCCTTGTGGACTTTCCTTTGTAGTGTTCACAGAGTTCCCGACACCATTCTACTGCAGAGCTGTTGCAGCATAGGAGTTCCTTACTGTCATATTCACCTGACTTTCGCAGTAATTTGAGGGATGCACAGTAATCGTTATGTGCAAAGGACAGGAACTTTATTTCATCGTGATATACGAACAGATCCATTTGTCCCCTGCCAAGATATTTCCTGAATTCTTCCGCATGGTCCTTTTTGATCTTTTTAAAGAGCTCTGCACTTATGATCAATGATATGTGAAGACCATTATCGATCCATGCAGAATAGATAACTGGAAAATTGGGGTAAAGGAATGTGGTAACCTTTGTTACATTGCTGGAATCTTTACTCATTTCAAAAAACTCTTTGTTTATCTCGAGAAGCTCGGTCATGCCAGGTACTACTACACTGCATGGACCGAGTTCATTCAATCGTTTTAACAGGCCGGGAGGAATAAAATCCAGCTGGCGGTCTCCCCAATAGGAAATATCGACATCCAGAACTTTAACGGTATCCACAAGCATGCCCATTTCAGAAACGAGCAACTGTCCGATTGTTGTGAGCTCATAGGTATCATCATGTTGTTCTATAAGCATGCTCTCTTCCAGAATGCGTAGCTGGGGAAGCAATGCCTGCCTGGTTGTTTTCAGGGACTTTAGAAGGATATCCATTTCCTTTGCGCCATCCTTGAGTGTCATCGGCGGAATAAAATTCCCCATTTTCGGCGGTTTAAAAATCCCCAAATACTAATCCTTGAGAAAAACTCAAGGATTGTGGATAATGCTGAAAACAGAGGAATGGTTAATGTTGCGAGACTTAAATTCACAAGGCCTTAATGTAAGTGAGATATCCAGACAAACCGGTTATGACAGGAAAACAGTAAAGAAATACCTTGATCTGACAACTGTGCCGCAGGCACAGAAACGTCAGAGAAAAGCCAGCAAACTTGATCCTTACAAACCTTACATTCATGAGAAGCTCAATAGCGGACCTTATACTGCATCCCGATTATTTCGTGAGATAAAAGATCAGGGGTTCGATGGCGGTTATACAATTGTCAAGGATTATGTAAGAGATGTAAGGCCTAAGCAGGCAGTACCTGCGGTACTGCGTTATGAGACAAAGCCTGGTGTTCAGTCTCAGGTAGATTGGGCAGAAATGGCATCAATAGAAGTTGAAGAAAAGACATTAAGGATCTACTGTTTCAACATGATCCTGGGATATTCCAGGATGAGGTATATCGAATTCACCCTGAGCATGGATACTGCCACCCTCATTCAATGTCATATCAATGCTTTCCAATACTTTGGAGGATGTACTCAGGAAATCCTCTATGACAACATGAAACAGGTTGTCATCAAAAGAGCATTAAAAGCATCGAATTCACAATGGAACTCACAGTTTGAGGATTTCTTCAAACACTATGGTTTCATCCCACGATTATGCAGGCCTTACAGACCTCAGACAAAAGGAAAGATCGAAAATACTGTTGGGTATGTAAAACGGGATCTGTTCCTTGGAATAGATTTTGTATCAATGAATGATCTGAATGAACAGGCAATGAAATGGCTGGAAAGGGTTAATTCCACTGTACATGGAACTACTCATGAGATCCCGCTGGAACGGTTTAAAATAGAGGAATTGGTGCCTCTTAACCAGCATCCTTACAGAATGATCAGGAAAGAGAAGAGAAAGGTATCAAGGGACTGCTATGTGTCCTATCTGGGAAATAAATACTCCGTACCATATCGATTTGCAGGAAGAAACTCAGAGATACATGTAGACGGAGGAAAATTACAGGTCTATATTGATAATGAACAAGTGTGTAAGCATGAAATTATACCTGGAAATAGCAGAGTAGTAAGAAATAAAGAGCATTTTGCAGGATTGTTGAGTGAGATACTGAAGCAGAATTCCCAGTGCAGGAAAACTCCTCAAATACCGATCAGTATGTCTGATGTGGAGGTTGAGAAGAGATCTCTTGATGTTTATGATGCATTCTGTGAGGAGGGTTCAGCATGAACCCTCTTATCTATGACAGATTACATGGTAATCTGTTGTATCTGAAATTGAATACTGTAGAGCAGACATTAGATAATTATCTGGAACTTGCTGCAAAGGATGGTAAAACAACAATGGAAGTTCTTGATCACTTGTTTGAACAGGAAAGAAAACACAGGGAAGCTGAGGCAATTGAAAGAAGGACAAGACTTGCTGTATTCCCAATAAGAAAGACACTTGAGGAATTCGATCTTGATTTCCAGTTATCGATTGATAGAGCTGTTATTGAAGATCTGGCTACTCTGAGATTTGTCCACAATGCAGAGAATGTTGTACTGCTTGGTCCTCCCGGTGTGGGAAAAACACATCTTGCAATTGCTCTTGGAATGGAAACTGTGAAAGCAGGTTTTTCTGTTTATTTCATTAATGCAGGAAATCTTATTGAGAGATTGAAAAAAGCAAATCGGGAAGGAAATCTTGAGAAGAAACTCAGAGAATTCACCCGATACAAGTTACTCGTAATCGATGAGATGGGTTATCTCCCTTTTGATGAAGAAGGTGCTCATTGCTTCTTTCAATTGATATCCAAACGCTATGAAAAGAGTTCTACGATCTTCACTTCAAATAAGTCCTATGGTCTGTGGGGAGAAATATTCCAGGACAACGTTATTGCGTCTGCTGTTCTTGACAGGATACTGCATCACTGTACTACGATCAATATTAAGGGTGAAAGTTACAGGCTGAAGGACAGGAGAAAAGTGGGATTGCAAATAGGAAAACTGTAACATTTTATTGTGTATGTAGGGGGAGTAGAGTTAATTTTATATCAAAAGGTGGGGAATTTTATACCGCCGAAAGTGGGGAAAATTAAACCGGCGATGACAAA
>JAFGCK010000138.1 GCA_016932675.1 Methanosarcinaceae archaeon
ATAATATGTATATACTAAATGTATATAATAATGTAGGTTAAAAACAGTCATTCTCTTAAAAGTGAGATAGTGATTCGGAGATACTATTTTTTCCGCAAAGGATATATAGTTCTAAAATACATTCTACAAAAATATCTATAGGATTAATTTACTGTAGAACAGGTGGTACATTTGATCAAAAGAAAGATGAATAGTGTAACTTTTGTCAGAAAAACAATTAAAATGGTGTCAATTGCCATGGTTATTTTCATGGCATTGTCGGTACAGGCATCTGCCTGTCATATTGCTGACCTTGTCTGGAATGACCTTGACCGTGATGGCATACAGGATGACAATGAACCGGGCATTCCCGGTATAATTGTAGAATTATACAATTGTAGCACAGATAATTACATTGGATCTGATACAACGGATACCGATGGGATTTACAGTTTCAGTGTAGATGATAACGTGGGGTATTACTTACAGTTCGAACTCCCATCCGGATGGGAGTTCAGTCCGCAGGACCAGGGAAACGATGATACAAAGGACAGTGATGCAGATCCTGCAACTGGTAATACGACCTGCATTGTGGTCAGAGGTGAATACAACAGCAGCTGGGATGCAGGAATGTATGAAACGGCTACTGTGGGCGATTATGTCTGGGAGGATTGCAATAATAATGGCATACAGGATCCGGGTGAACCGGGAATTGAAGGTGTTGAAGTTGAACTGTATGTATGTAACGGGTCACTTGTGGCCTCTACAACCACAGACACAACGGGATTCTATGAGTTCACAGGCCTTATGCCGGGCAGTTATTACATAAAGTATATATTGCCGAACGGATTCGTTTTTGCTCCGTATGAACAAGGTGCTGATCCGGCAGTTGACAGTGATGCAGACACTGGTGGCGTAACAAGCTGTTTCACTCTTTCAGCAGGAGAATGCAATAATGTCATAGATGCGGGTCTCTTTGCTCCTGAGCAGGAGATCCCTGAATTCCCGACAATTGCACTGCCTGTGGTTGCGATCATTGGACTTGCTTTCATATTCCAGCGCAGGAAAGAGAATTGGTTAAAATGAAGCAATACATGCCGTTATAGATATCTATTGATGATAATAACGTCCATGATAGAGATCATGGGCGTTCGATCATTGATGGTCCGGCAGAAATAATTGCACAGTTCCGACAGGGAATTCACGAGGACGATGATCCAGGGTATGAGCATCGTCTCCATGGAATTCCCATGGCCGCTCAGGGATGATCATATACATAAGTCGCTTCAATACCCGGCCGTACACCTGGAAAACCTGAAATCGGGTATATGCATTCAACAATAAGGGTTTGAGGGGCTTTACGATGATAAAGACCTGGCCGGCCATCATCTCTTACAGAAGAAGAAATGCAACGAACCGATCGCGATATGTGAATGGGCCCACGGGATCCCGATCACTTTCAATGCCATTTTCAGCAGCACGGGTCAGGAAGTACTATATTGGTCCTTCTGTAGAGAAGAGCTTCATTGTGTTCAATGTTCCTGTTATTAAAGGCAAGAGTGTTTCTGGCGCAGTAAATTCATATGATGGAACACTTGTGTACATGTTCCCGGGTGTATTTTATTCAACAACTTTCAAGAAGTTTATCGGATAATTGTTATTTTACAAGCGGAGTGAGAAAGTTTTGCCTCTTATTCGCGGTGATAGCCTTTATCATCATGCATGGATGCTGGATCCGTGGTCAGAGAAGATCAAGCAATCAAGTCGGTATATAGAAAAGAAATATCAGGAGCTATTGGATATCCTCTAAATACTATCACTATCAATAACGAAGCTAAATATAAGAGCAAAAACTTATATTTTGTTAGTCTATTGATAAGTAGTGATCGAGATGAAAAAGGACCTGATGGAGATTCTTGCATGCCCTGTATGTAAAGGCGATCTTGTCTTGAACATTGAGAAGGAAGATGGGAATGAGGTGATCTCAGGTACCCTCTATTGTTCCGTTTGCGATGAATATTATCCTATTGAAGAGGGAATTCCCAATATGCTCCCTCCTGACCTCAGGGAATGAAGTAGTGAGGACATCCAATTGCAACAGGTACACATCAACAGGCTTGGGGTTAATTCGATAGAGTTCGAGGACGATACTGTTGAGCTGCCTTTGTCTCCCGGTGAGGAACGCAGTTTTGAGCTGGTGGTGATCAACTACGGTGCTCCCACGCATGTAAGTTTGTCTGTCAGTGACCCTTTGCTTGAGAATATCACTTTTCTTGAAGATAATCCATATATAAGGCATGAAGAATATATCCCGCTGATAGCCAGGATATCCTATGCAGGAAGGCTATACAACAGGGGGCAGGTCTTTGTGACGGTGGGCTATGGCTCGAAGAAGGCAAGCTTCGATCTTAATATTGGGGTCCCGGGTCCTGGCGAGAATGATTTCACGGTGGATGTGGACAACTCGCTCTCTCGCCCGAACAGGAGTCCTAAAAAGCTATCTTCCTCCAGTATCGTCTCCAGGAATGACTGGAGCACCCATCTGCCGCAGATCTCACTGCAGATGCTGGGATCCACCTTTGATATCGCATCCTCGAAATCCCTTTATCTGATCACTGTCCTTTTGGTTGCCGTATGCGCTATAATACTGGCCTTGCTGTTTATGTCCATCGATCCCGGAATATTTATCGGGTTTTACCAGTCGGTATTCTACTCGATCCTTTTAACTTCGTTCATGGTCTACCTATTGGTCAAACTTCCCATTTTCAAGTAAAAATACAAGGCAGAGATATTATATGAAATATATTATAGTAACAGGCGGAGTAATGAGCGGGCTGGGTAAGGGAATTACGACCGCTTCGATCGGACGTAATCTGAAGAACAGGGGATATAAGGTCACAGCCATCAAGATAGATCCGTATATTAATATCGATGCCGGCACCATGAGCCCTTTCCAGCACGGTGAGGTATTCGTGCTCGGGGACGGGGGAGAGGTCGACCTTGATCTTGGCAACTATGAACGCTTCCTGGATACAGAACTGACAAGAGAGCACAACCTGACAACCGGGAAGGTATACCAGTCAGTGATATCCAAGGAGCGCAGGGGCGAATACCTTGGAAAGACCGTCCAGATAATCCCCCATATCACGAACGAGATCAAGGAAAGGATTAGGAAGGTTGCTGCAAAGAGCGGTGCAGACATCTGCCTGATCGAGATTGGAGGGACTGTCGGTGACATCGAAAGCATGCCGTTTCTGGAAGCCGTCAGGCAGATGCACAGGGAAGAGCCAAAGGGTAACCTTGCATTTGTTCATGTGACCCTTGTGCCGCTGGATCCCCAGGGAGACCAGAAGACAAAGCCTACCCAGCATTCAGTAAAGGACCTGAGGGAACTTGGCCTGACACCCAATGTTATTGTTACAAGGTGCAAGGAACCATTACTTGAGGGTACTGTCTCTAAGATAGCTCTGTTCTGTGATGTACCTGAAGAGGCTGTGATAAGTGCCCATGATGCAGATGACATCTATGAAGTCCCTCTAATGATGGAAAAGGGGGGACTGACCAGCTATCTTATGAATTTTATGGATCTCAGTTCCGATACAGTTGACAGTTCATGGTCTGAAATGGTTGATAGGATGAACAACCTTAAAGGCAAGGTCAACATCGGTATAGTCGGGAAATATACCCACCTTGAGGATTCCTATCTCAGCATAAGAGCTTCCATCAAACACGCAGCCATTGAGTGCGGTGTGAACTACTCTACAAGCTGGATCAATGCCGAGTCCCTTGAGGAGGACCCTGTTTCCATTGAAACACTTTCAGAGTATGACGGGATACTTGTACCTGGGGGTTTTGGAGAGAGGGGAACAGAAGGGAAGATCATGGCTATCAGGTATGCCCGTGAGAACGATATCCCTTACCTTGGACTCTGTCTGGGAATGCAGCTTTCGGTCATCGAGTTCGCGAGAAATGTCGCAGGTATGGAGAATGCCAACAGCACAGAGTTCGATGAGAACACGCCCCATCCTGTGATAGACCTGCTCCCTGAACAGGAGAATGTGGTGGACATGGGAGCCACCATGCGTCTCGGGGATTATGAGGCCGATCTGAAGTCCGGTTCTCTTGCCGAGACCATATACGGTTGTTCCAGAATAGTCGAGCGCCACAGGCACAGGTATGAGGTCAATCCGAATTTTATTGACAGGATCGAAGCAAAGGGGATGGTCTTTTCAGGAAAGAACCGGAACAGGATGGAGATCGCAGAGATACCCGGTAAAAAGTTCTTCTTCGGTTCCCAGTTCCATCCGGAGTTCAAGTCAAGACCGGGACGTCCTTCACCACCGTTCAGGGCATTCATACAGTCAATGATCAGATAAAACACAAATAGAAATGGACGCATTCCCTAGCTCATTTCCAGTGGTTCTACTTTCATGTATTCTCTGAGGACAGTGGTTGCATAACATCCTTTTGGAAGAGTGAAGTCCAGGATGGCTTTGCTTTTCCCTGGATTGAGTTCGTCCTCATCCACCATGAAGGAGGGCTCACAGTGGATAAGTATTTCCCTGCGAAGGCCCTTTGAAGCCATGTCCGGCATTTCCGGTACTCTGAAACTTTCTACAGGCATGTCCATTTCAGCAACGGCTGCAAGTTCTATCTTTCCCGGTTCACCGGATGCCATTTCTGTGCAAAAGCCTATCAATGGGGCGGTCACAAAAGCTCTTTTTCTTCGTACAAGGTTATTCATCCCATCCACGTTCCCCTCAGTGACCTGCTGTGTCCTTGTAACGTCAGGAAGCCCTTGATTGTTCCTGAAACAGACAATGTCTCCTGGTACTGCGGCATCAAGGGGCAGTCCCTTCCCAATCCGCTGGCAGATCATCCTGTTAAAATGGTATGACTGGTACGCATGTACGAACATCCTGCTGATGTTTCCGGATAGCACGCCAAAGCTACCCTTAAAGTCCCCGGGATTCTCAACGAGATAATGCATCATGGCCCTTTCAAACCTCAGGTGCAGGGGATATGTCTTGAGTCCCATTGCAAAGTCCCTGGTCTTCCAGACCAGCTCACGCACCTGTTTTATATCATCAGGTTCATCCGGGAATGATCTTGCTATATAGGTAAGTGCTGCCTTTTCAAGATCGCCTTTGAGTATCTGCTCACCTACCAGGTGGGTCACAGGTCTTATAGCGCCAAATCTCTGGATCCCAAAAAAATTAGGTACTCCTCCAAAAGCTTTTATCTGCTCTGTGACCGTGCTGAGGAGCGAGTTCAGGTCTTCAGGACAATACTCAATGTTCCTGATAGTTATCACAAACTCATTCCCAGAAAGGTCCCCAAGCTCCAGAGACCTGTTCGATCTTCCAAGTACCTTAAGTTCCACATCTTTCATAAAGAAGTTCTCTATTTCCTTTTCATCAATATCATAGATGCTGATCTTCTGTATGGTCTTTGCTCTCTTATCCTTCGTTCCTGCAAAAGCAATGCGTTTCTGGCTGATGCCAAGTTTCCTGGACATGTCCCTTACAAGGTGATGCATATCCCAGTTGCTTTTGGTGAGTTCGATCATGAGGTGCCTGCCCGAATCTTCCTCCTTACGGTTGCTGATCTCTGTTACTATAAAATCGCTGACTTCCTGCCGGAGCCGGCCTCCGATGCCGGTTACCGGTGTGCAGTAAAGGTCGATGCCGATCTGCTTTTCCACGGCGGGTGTATCCATGTTCTTATTCCTCATCCTTGGGTGCAATATCTATCACTGTTACCTTTGATGTGTTCAGAAAGGTCCAGCCGCCTTCAACAGGTGCTGTTCCTCCCGGAAGCCCCCCTACATATACGCTTGAAGTGGGGTCCATCATGAGCCAGCAACCATATTCGTCGCTTGTATAATATACCGGCAGGGGTCCATAGTAGTGATTTATGGCTTCTATGATATTCTCTATGTTGTCCGCGCCTCCTGCGTAAACGGCGGCAAATGCATGGTTGTCGGTCATATATATCCGGGACGTCCCCCCAATGGATTCTACAAGTGATGCCAGCAGGATCGCATAGTCATCGCAGTCACCTGCACCGACCCTGAGTGTTTCGCTGGGTTCAGACCAGAGGTCCCTCCCACGGGGGTCGCTTATGTACTGTATGTTGTCCCGTGTGTCATCGAACAGTGAACACAACTGGTATATATTATATTGGCCGGGGTATTTTTTTGCGGATACGGCAGCCATTTTGCGAACCTCTGTATCGTATGGTGTGACCTTATCGTTCACCAGTTCAAAGACACCCGGAGGATTGCGATCTAAAAGGGTTTCCTGCATCTGCGGCTGTTGTTCAACATCCACGGTGAACTCATCAAAGTACTGTCTCTGGTAATCGTACCATCTTCCGGAGGATGTCTCTGCCATCATGGATATTCCTGCCTGCAGCGTTATCCTGTCGGTGTCCACGGGAACATCGAATGATATATGGCCTATAATCTTCTCTTCGCCCGGCAGGATGGTGATACTCGTATCCTGTCCGTGCCATTCATTGCTGCCGGTCTGTAAAAGTCCGAATCCATAGACAAAGACAGTGTTCCCGCCAAGGTTCTCAATGTAGATACTGGTCACACCTTCGGTTCCCTCGTAAAAGCCCGTGTAGTAGTAATAACTGCTCGATAACTCAAAACCCGGTGCAATGGCTGCACTGTCAGAGGGTTTGTTCTCCAGTGTATAAGGTGCCTGTGAAGGCGTGACAGGGACGGTCAGTCTTGAAGTATCTGGCTCATACGCAGGTCCGGCCTGTATCAGCGTTGCTGAAGAAGGTGACAGCAGTTCCCTTATCTCCTGCACGGGCCCAGAGACACATCCTGCTGTAAGGAGTGAACTCATTATCAGGAGAAAAGTCATGGAAAAGATATATGAGCTCTGCATTTTTTATATCAGTCCTTATATGGGTTCTGTTAATCTTTATTTTTCGGTCAGAGAAGTTTAAGGTTACCTGTTATCCTGTCAAGTTCCTCTTCTTTTGCAGGTCCTATGCCCAAAGCGGTTATTGTTCCTGGTTTTATTTCTGTGAGCCCTGCATCCTGGATAAGTGCTGTAGCAATGTTCTGACTTCTTGCTATCTCCTTCAGTTCAAAGAGTCCCCGGGTATCCGGTACGCGCAGGACCACTTTTTTCTGGCCGCCTTCCTTCCACTTCTCCAGGGTCGACCGGTCAGTCCATTCTGCAGCCGATACCGCAGCATGGGCAACCTGGACAGCAAGCTTCCCTTTTGATAACTTCAGGTCGTCCCTTACTATTATGCACTGTTTGTATTCACTCATCTGCTATACCATCGTTTTTCAGGTATTTTACATTTTACACATATAATTGGCATTCACAGAAGTTTAAGGACCGCATCTATGATGTGTTCTGTGACGTTGATGTTCCAAACCCTGAAAATACCGGCACCCGATGGTGTTGCATTGATCTCCAGCACTCTGGGACCTTCCGGTCCCTCTATGATATCGACACCAGCAAATACAGCACCAGTTGCTTCTGTTGCTCTGGTGCAGATATTTTCCTGCTCATCGCCGAGGGTACATCTTGCGGGACTTCCTCCCTGGCTCAGGTTGTTCAGCCACCATCCATCAGCGGCTTTCCTGTATATGGAACCAGCGACCTCTCCGTCGATCACGAATGCCCTGATATCCCTCCCCGGATTTTCGATGAATTCCTGTATGAATATCATACCTCTCTCTTTGAGTAACGATGTCAACAGACCTTTTACATTGTCCCCGCTGTCGGTCCCGTCCGGCCTGATGATCCTGCCTTCCTTTATCCTGGATATCCCTATCCCCTTGTAGCCGAAAACAGGTTTCAGTACCGCATCCTGGAAATGATCAAGTGTTCTTAAGGCAGTTTCGATGTCCTGCACGACCCTTGTTCCCGGGATGGGTATCCCTGCCCTGGAGAACAGGTGTGAGCAGTGATATTTATTTGCAGCGTTCTGTATTGCAGAAGGCGGGTTGACCACAGTCATGCCTTCCATCTCAAGCTCCCGGAGTATGTCAAAGCGGAATGTAAGTGCATCATCTGTTCCAGCTCCCATGTCCCGTACGATGAGCGCATCAAGTTCTCTGAGGTCCAGGCCTCCAGCCATGTACGACCGGTCCTTATCTATCGCTGCCTCTGCTTCTCTCAGGTCGACCGCCAGGGCTTCAAGACCTTTGCTGTTTGCAGTTTCAATAAATGTCCTTGCAGTCCAGTCATCAGGGTCTGTCACAGCTATTCCAAGTTTTTTCATTCTTCTCTCTTTCCTTTTTGTGTTATGGGCCGTTGTCCGGTCTTAATGAATAGATATATTTTTTGTCCTTTTTTCCTTTTATCACACAAGCCGGTATGTCCACCACATGTTCTAATGCGTCGATTATAATGCCATCTGCAGTCGCCACGACCGAATCAGCAGATACTCTTTTAAGTTCATTGTCGACAGTTCTTGAAGTAAGGACGTGTCCTTTGATATGAACTTCTTCTATCTTTTGCCTGAGCAGGGCGGCAAGTTCTCCGCTTTTGCTCATCTGACTGTCAAGTAATATGGTCACAGACCTGATACTGCTGGATACCATCATGTCTACCAGCAGGTCCACAGCTGCATATGTTTCACTGTCATTTATATGATTGCTGAAAACCCCTCTGGTGTCCCGGATAAAGCCATCATCGCCTACCCACATATCTTCATTTTTCAGGAAACTTTCCAGGGTTATCAGCACATTATATCCATCTATGGCAATGTCCCGGTCCTGCATGTCAGTGCATGCAAGTCTCTTGCTCCGGCGGGATGCTGCAATTGCCGGTGCAAGGACATTCCTTGAAAGGATGAATCTCTGAGTTCCTTTCAAACGGTGGTGGTCACTTACAAATCTCACAGCACTGCTTTTAGGGTATTCTCTTCCAAGCAGGTAACGGATCTCTTCTGCCGCTTCTGTCAATTCTCTGTTCAAATGCTGCATCCTGTCGACCACGTTCATGCATCCGGGATTCTGTTTGATGTTCACCTTACGACAATAGTCATGTATTTCATTTCAGTGAGGGTCTGAACATTACCCTTTTTATTAGAGCTTAGGAGTTATTTACAAATAACGGGCGCAGGGTAGAGAGAGCCTTCTGCTTTAGCCGGG
>JAFGCK010000139.1 GCA_016932675.1 Methanosarcinaceae archaeon
ATATACAGATGCTCCAGTGTGCTTCCAGCTGGTCAGTTCAGGTTCAGTACAGCCAATTAGTGCAAGCTTTGTTGTGACAGATGCACTTCTGACTGAGACTGATGAACTTCTAGTATCAATTGCTGGTCATGCTTATGCTTCAAGCGACACTGCAACCATCATGGAGAATTCGAGCAGTGTAAATGTCAGCGGATCATGGACAACAACATGGGACATTTGCGTAAAGGACGGCGCTGACAATCTGGATGACGATTCCCAGGTCGGAGAAATGTACTATATACAGTACACAGTATTGTACCCGACCGGTCAGATAGTAAATGGAACGGCAGTAACAATTCCAGACAGGACTCACACTGAGGCAAATGCCATACCGGAGTTCCCGACAGTTGCACTTCCAATAGCTGCGATCATCGGTCTGGCATTCGTGTTCCAGCACCGCAAGGAAGAGTAAGTTAATAACTTACTCCTTTTTTCTTCTTATTTTAGCTCTCTGCTTTTTCTCTACTTATAATGCTTTTTCTCTACTCAAAACTTATATTCCTGCAATCCCATTCTTCCCTGATAGAAGTTAGAAGTAGATGGTATCATGGAAGAACTGATCACAAAATTGTCCAATGCTCATGGCATATCCGGCAGCGAGGGGAACATAAGAGCGATCCTTGAAGAAGAACTCAGACCCTACGTGGATGAAATGAGAGTTGACAGGATGGGAAACCTTATTGCTGTCAGGAAGGGAAAAGGTCCGTCAATTATGCTCGCTGCACACATGGACGAGATTGGTCTGATGGTAAAATACATTGATGACGATGGTTTTCTCAGGTTCGTGAAGATCGGTGGCTGGTATGATCCGACATTGCACAGCCAGAGAGTTATTGTCCACACGACGAAAGGACCTGTTCCAGGCGTGATCGGATCAAAGCCTCCTCATGTAATGAAAGATGAGGACAAAAAGAAACCACCAAAAGCAGATGACATGTTCATTGATGTCGGCGCAAAGGACAAAGAAGATGCCATGAACATGGGGATCATCATAGGAACCCCTGTTTCCATGGACCGTGAAGTAAAGAAACTTGCAAACGGCAGGATGACCGGGAAGGCATTTGACAACAGGGCAGGCTGTGCCATTGTCATCGATACCATGCGTCAGATAGCAAAAATGGACATAAAGGCAACTGTCTATGCTGTAGGCACGGTGCAGGAAGAAGTGGGTCTCAAAGGTGCACGAACAGCTGCATTCGGCCTGAATCCTGATATCGCCATCGCAATAGATACGACCATCCCGGGAGACCACCCGGGGATCAGCAAGAACGATTCCGTACTTGAGATAGGCAAAGGTGGAGCGATCACCATAGCCGATGCGGCAGGAAGAGGTATAATCTCCGCACCACAGGTCGTCAAATGGCTCGTGGAAACTGCTGAGAAGAATGAGATACCATACCAGACCGATGTGGGGGATGGCGGTACAACAGATGCAACAGCCATTCACCTTACAAGAGAAGGCATACCATCCACAGTACTCAGTGTTGCAACAAGGTATATCCACTCACCTGTAGAAGTTCTTGACACTGCCGATATCAGGCACTGTTCAGACCTGCTTGCAAAGGCAGTGCTGAGCGTGAACGACTATTTCTGATCTTAACAGCACTGGAGAGGAGGGATCTACCCTCAATACCTTTTTTTTATCTAACTGAAGCAAGAAGACCACCGGTTTTAACCGGAGGTAGTTCACTAGGGATCATGAAAGATTAATCGCTATAAATATATAGCACTTCGTAATATCCCTTTAGGCTGTTATTGGATAACAGACAGAAAATGTGAGGGATTATATTATTTGAAAATGTCCGGTTTTTAGACACAACTCTCAGAGACGGCGAACAGACACCAGGCGTAGCACTTACCAGCGAGGATAAAGTGGCAATTGCCACAAAGCTGGATGAGCTGGGCGTAGATGTGATCGAGGCAGGGTCTGCCATTACATCGGAAGGTGAGCGCGAGTCGATAAGAGCAGTGGTAGCTGAAGGGTTGAACGCCGAGATCTGCAGTTACTGCAGGATCATACAGCAGGATGTGGACCATGCACTGTCATGCGATGTGGACTCAATCCACCTTGTAGCACCGGTATCCGACCTGCATATCAGCGTGAAATTGCGCAAGGACAGGGAAACCGTAAGGCAGATGGCAATAGACACCACGGAGTATGCCAAAGAACACGGCCTTATAGTTGAGCTGAGCGGTGAGGATGCCTCAAGGGCTGACCTGGAATTCCTGAAGTCCTTATACATCGACGGTATAGGGGCAGGAGCGGACAGGTTATGCTTCTGTGATACCGTTGGATTGCTCATTCCTGAAAAGACTGATGCGATCTTCAGGGATATCACATCTGCTGTGAATGCACCGGTGAGCATCCACTGCCATGACGATTTCGGACTTGCCACTGCAAATACGATCGCAGCCCTCAGGGCAGGTGCAAAGCAGGCACACGTTACCATAAACGGGATCGGTGAACGTGCAGGCAACGCGTCTCTGGAAGAAGTGGTCATGACCATCGAATGGTTATACAAATACAAGACCGGCATTAATACAATGGATATCTTCAAGGCCTCAAGGCTTGTGAGCAGGCTGACAGGCATCCCGGTGGCCCCGAACAAATCACTTGTTGGCGGCAACGCATTCACCCACGAGGCAGGCATCCATGTACATGGCCTGCTGGCGGACACGTCTACCTATGAACCCATCAAACCAGAGGTCATCGGCAGAGAGCGCAAGATCGTACTTGGAAAGCACGCGGGCAAGAGCTCTGTGACACTGGCAGTAAAAGAGATGGGCTTTGATGTGGACGATACCCAGCTGAATGAAATACTCTCTCGTGTAAAGGAACTCGGAGACCACGGAAAGAGAGTAACGGATGCAGACCTGCAATCCATTACCGAAACGGTACTTAATATCCAGAAAGAGGCAAAGGTCATCCTGGAGGAATACACCGTGGTTTCGGGTAACAAGGTAACACCCACGGCCTCGGTTAAACTGAGGGTAGATGGCAGAGAGGTTGTTGAAGCAGGCATCGGTGACGGGCCGGTGGACGCAACCATTGCAAGTATCAAGAAGGGTGTTGCAAGCATTGGAAATGTCCAGCTGGAAGAATACCACGTTGATGCCATCACTGGCGGTACGGACGCTCTTGTAGAGGTACTTGTGAAACTCTCCAGGGAAGGGAAGATAGTCACATCAAGGGGTGCCCGCACTGACATAGTGATGGCATCGGTAGAAGCGGTGCTCAACGGCATCAATCGTCTGATATGAGCCATTCAGGGACTGAAATATTGTGAACATATTGTATCAAGAGGATTTATATGACAGGACAAACTGAAAAAATGACAGGCGCAAGAGCCCTCATAGAGTGCCTGTACAGGGAAGGAGTTGATACCATCTTCGGATACCCCGGAGGTGCACTGCTTCCCATTTATGACGAAATATACGGATCAAAGATCCGCCATGTCCTTGTACGTCATGAGCAGGCTGCAGCACATGCTGCAGAAGGATATGCAAGGGCAACAGGCAAGACAGGCGTATGTATCGCCACTTCCGGCCCGGGCGCAACGAATCTGGTCACAGGCATTGCGAACGCATACATGGACTCAATACCGATAGTGGCCTTTACCGGCCAGGTGCCAAGCTCGATGATCGGCAATGACGCATTCCAGGAAGCTAACATCACAGGCATTACGATGCCAATTACCAAACACAATTACCTGATACAGGATGCAAAGGAGCTTCCCCGGATCATCAGGGAAGCGTTCCATATCGCATCCACGGGCAGACCGGGACCGGTACTGGTAGACCTGCCCAAGGATATCACAACAGAAGAGATAGACTTCTATTACCCGGACAGGGTGGAGCTGCGCGGATACAATCCCACGTACCACGGGAATATCCAGCAGATCAAAAAAGCTGCTTCCATGATCAAGGACTCGAAGAACCCTGTAATATATGCTGGAGGAGGGGTCATAAGTTCTGATGCTGCAGCAGAGCTCAGAAAGTTTGCAGAAAAGGTCCAGGCCCCTGTAACCACCACACTTACCGGTATGGGAGGATTTCCCGGAGATCATCCATTGTTCATGGGAATGCCGGGCATGCATGGTTCCAAGTATGCGAACTACGCGATACAGGAATCTGACCTCCTCATTGCCGTTGGCGTCAGATTCGATGACAGGGTCACAGGCAAGCTCAAGTCCTTTGCAACCAACGCAAAGGTAATCCACATTGATATCGATCCTGCAGAGATATCAAAGAATGTGAAGGTAGACGTCCCGATAGTCGGCGATGCAAAATGGATACTTTCGCATCTTGTTAAATATGCAGAAAGGTCACAGTCAGAGGACTGGCTGAAAAAGATCGGGCACTGGAAAGAACAGTACCCTCTGCATTACATAGAACCTGAAACAGGAGATGGGATCAAGCCACAGTATATAATCAGGAAGATCAATGAGATCTGCAAAGATGCCATCATCGTTACCGACGTGGGACAGCACCAGATGTGGGCTGCACAGTTCTTCCAGTACAGGGAACCAAGGACCTTCATCTCCTCGGGCGGACTCGGGACCATGGGATATGGCTTCCCTGCATCCATCGGGGCCAAGGTAGGCAGGCCTGAAAAGGTCGTCATATCTATTTCCGGGGACGGCTCCTTCCAGATGAACTCCCAGGAACTTGCAACTGCAGTGCAGGCGAACGTTCCGGTCATAATAACGATTTTCAAC
Organism: Methanosarcinaceae archaeon; assembly: GCA_016932675.1. Taxonomy (GTDB): domain Archaea; phylum Halobacteriota; class Methanosarcinia; order Methanosarcinales; family Methanosarcinaceae; genus Methanolobus. The sequence continues at coordinate 4,758 of JAFGCK010000139.1, forward strand.
AACGGCTACCTTGGAATGGTCAGGCAGTGGCAGGAACTGTTCTTTGATAAACGATACTCGCAAACGTGCATACAGAACAGCGTTGACTTCGTGAAGCTTGCAGAAGCATACGGGGCCCTGGGGATCAGAGCTATCAGGAAAGACGAGGTACAGCCTGCGATCGAGCAGGCCATCGCATCAGGCAGGCCCACTGTGATCGATTTCGTGATAGAAGGTGAAGAGAACGTTTCACCCATGGTACCTGCAGGTGCTGCGATCAACGAGATACTTGACCTGGAGAGAAAAGGATGAGGCATACACTTTCAGTTATGGTTGAGAACAAACACGGCGTACTCACAAGGGTCGCGGGCATGTTCTCAAGAAGAGGCTACAACATTGACAGCCTGACGGTAGGGGTCACCGAAGACCCCACGATCTCCCGTATGACAATTGTGGTAAGGGGAGATGACGAGGTCCTGGAACAGGTCACAAAACAGCTCAACAAGCTCATCGATGTGATAAGGGTCACTGACCTTAAATCCGAAGAGACTGTTGAGAGGGAACTGGCACTCTTCAAGGTGAACTCGGACGTAAGCAACCGCTCTGAGATCATGCAGATAGCAGATATCTTCCGTGCCAGGATAATTGATGTTGCCCCCCGGTCCCTGATAATAGAAGTAACAGGCGATGAGGCAAAGATAAATGCAATCGAGCAGCTATTGCGTCCATTCGGCATCAGGGAAATGGTAAGGACCGGCAAGATCGCCCTGAGAAGAGGAACGAAAAATGTTTCAAGCTGAAAGTAGAGTAAAAAGCAAATATTTCCACATGTAAATATCCCATATCATTTCACAAGAGGTACTAGACAATGGCACAGATGTACTATGATAACGATGCTGACCTGAGCGTCCTAAAAGACAAAAGAATAGCGGTGATGGGTTACGGAAGCCAGGGGCACGCGCAGGCCCAGAACCTCCATGACTCCGGACTGGATGTGACAGTAGGCCTGAGAAAGGGCAGCAGACGCTGGAAACAGGCAGAAGATGACGGATTGAAGGTCATGACAGTTGCCGAGGCCGCAAAGGCTGCGGATGTAATACAGATACTTCTCCCGGACGAAGTACAGTCACAGGTATACTACAGCGAGATCGAGCCAGGTCTTGAGGCAGGTAATGCGATCGTGTTCTCACACGGTTTCAACATCCACTACAACCAGATCAGGCCACAGGAGGACATTGACGTGTACATGGTAGCTCCAAAGAGCCCTGGCCACCTGGTCAGAAGGACCTATAAGGACGGCACAGGAGTGCCAGGTCTTGTAGCGGTTTACCAGGATACTACCGGAAATGCAATGAAAATGGCACTTGCACATGCAAAGGGTATCGGATGTACCCGTGCAGGAGTGTACGAGACAACCTTCCGCGAGGAGACAGAGACAGACCTCTTCGGAGAACAGGTGGACCTATGCGGCGGGGTTGCATCACTCATCAAGACCTCCTTCGAGGTGCTCGTGGAAGCCGGCTACCAGCCGGAAATGGCATACTTCGAGACCTGCCACGAACTGAAGCTCATCGTCGACCTCATCCACGAGGGCGGACTTGACAAGATGTGGTACTCGGTATCCAACACGGCAGAGTATGGTGGCATGACCGTGGGTCCCAGGGTGATCAACGAGCTTTCCAGGGAGGCCATGTACGATGCACTCGAGAAGATCCAGAACGGGGAATTCGCCCGGGAGTTCGTACTCGAGGGCAGGGCAAACAGGCCGGTGCTCACTGCAATGGAAAGGCGGGACAGGGAGCACCCACTGGAGGTCATCGGTAAGCAGATCAGAGCAAAAATGCCCTGGCTGAACAGCGAACTCAACGAAAAGTAGGCCTGAAGGTCTGCACATCTTTTTTATTTCTTACGACTAGCGGGATGTAGAAGTAGAGAAAGCCCACTGCTTTAGCTGTGGGATGAATCGTACCCCACCTCTTAGTTAATCACAAATGATATATAACTGTCAGACATATACTGTACTATAATGACAACACAACGATGGAAACATAGCAATACAACGGTGTATAACATCGGTTTTCATTTAATAT
>JAFGCK010000140.1 GCA_016932675.1 Methanosarcinaceae archaeon
CTTTTACAGCCAGCTCCTTAACCCTTTTGAGGAAATCCCCGGAACAGGTGTTGGGTGCGTGGGGTCCGTACATGGTGGTTATCCTGCCATCTGCTTTCCCGTTCCACTCCCGGACGAACCTGCTGCCCTCTTTAAGCTCTGCATCTGCTTTTTCGCTGTCCCCGAAGTCGAGCATCCCATAGGAAAGCGCTGCCCTCATACCTGATGCTTCAACAGCCTCTGCGACCCTGTCCATGCGGATGTACATGTCCGCAAAGGCAGTTGTCCCGGACCTGATCATTTCAAGACAGGCAAGCTGGGTCCCTGCATAGACATCCTCGTCAGTGACCTTTGCTTCCGCCGGCCAGATGCGGTCTTCCAGCCATTCCTTCAGGTGCATGTCATCGGCATATCCCCTGAAGAGTGTCATCGCTGCGTGGCTGTGGGTGTTTATCAGTCCAGGCATGACAACATTTCCTCCGGCATCGATCCTCTTCTCTGCAGTGCTATCTGTTGAACTGCCAACTTCCGTGATGATGCCGTCCTCCATGACCACTACTCCGTTCTCAATATACCCCTTATCAGGGTCCATCGTAAGTATGTAAGCATTCTCTATAATGATATCAGCCATATTCACCTCTCCTGTCCTGTTTCCTTTCTGAGCTCCCCAAGGTACAGATGCATTATCCTGAGCCGCTGCTCTGCGATCACCTTTGCGGTTTCTGTGTTCAGTCTTTCCATTATCTTAAAAGGTTTTCTATTCATATAGTCACAGAAACCTTCGACAGGGTCCTCTGCATACGCATTCATGGAGGTATCCTTAACGGTGCCGATGCTGTGTTTCAGTGCCCTCAGGGCTCCCATGGAAACAAGTGAGCGGAATATTCCCACAGCTCCCAGTGCATCCAGCCTGTCGGCGTCCTGAAGTATGCAGGCCTCGATGGTCCCGGCCTTCAAACCCCTGCTGAACCTGTGGGTCCGGATGCAGGATGTCACATGATCGACAAGATCGCCATCAACGCCTTCCGACAACAGGAATTCGCGTGCTATCTGCGCTCCGTATTCAGCATGGTCCCCGCCTTCCTGGTGTTCCTTTACGATCCCCACGTCATGGAGCAATGCCGCAAGACGCAGTACCTGAATGTCACCACCTTCCTTTTCCTGTATCTGCAGGCAAAGGTCCTCCACACGTTCTATGTGTGAGATATCATGGGTGCTTGGCTCATCGGCCAGTATCTCTGCAACAAAATTCCTTGTACGTTCTATCAGATCCATTGTATCCCCATTTCATCAGATTGCAGTTTCAGCCTTTCGTGGATCGCATAAAGCGCATCATTGATCACCTTCCTGTTGTCGTATGAGTCAATGATCCCCTGCAGGTTTTCCTGGCTGTCACTTTTCATATCCTTTGCAAACTGGATCATGTTCTGCAGTGCCCGGGTCACATTATCTATAACAGACACCGTGGAGCTGAGGGATGTCCTTGAGAGCGGATTGAGATCGATGCTGATCACGGTCTTCCCCATTTCCACAAGTTTCTGGCAACGGTCGCCATCTTCCAGGGGTACGAGCACCACATCTGCACTGAAAATGCCTTCCTCATCCACTATGCCCCGATCATGGGAGAGGTCCAGTCTCCTGTCTCCCCTGCTGCCGAGCACTTTTCCTGCCCCATGGGCTCTGAGGTGTTCTATTATCCTGTGTACCCTTGCATCACTCCTGTGGAACAGGTTCACCTCAAGGGTGGCCCCCGTAACGTCTGCAAGCGCCACAAGGCTCTCGGGCACAAGGGCTGCGGTGTTGCCATTCACGGAGATCACAGGGTTTGAAGCACGGAGAATCCAGGCAACGGCCGCCCGTTCAGCAACGGCTGCAGATCCTGTAGTACGTTCTCCTATCAGATAGTCGAATGCTTCTCCCCTGCCCTGGGCCCCCAGTCCCTGATGGCTGGTGATGCCCATATGCACACCCTCTACTATCTTTTCCCGGGTGATGAGGGATTCATATCTTGGATGGTCCCTGGGTATTCCTGTCATTTATGTCTGTATCTCCTGTCCCTGATCGGATCTCGTCCCGTTGTCTATTTGCCTGTATCCAGTATAAGCCCCTGGTCGGTCGGGACGATCATTGTGGATATCTCCTGGCCCTGAAGCATCTCGATGTACTTGTAATCTATAAGTCTTGGGTTCTTTGACAGTTCCTCATTGATTATGCGCAGTGCTTCAGCCTCACCGTAAGCCTTTGCAATGGTCGCGTTGGCAAGACCGTTGGCTTCGATTATCTTTCTCTCGGCCTCAAGCTGTTCTTTCTGCTTGACGAAGATCATCCTCTGGGCTTCCTGGTCTGCCTGGAGCTTCGCTTCAATTGCCTCGGCAACCCTTGCAGGCAATACGACATTCCTCACAAGCACTTCTTCTATAATGATGCCATCGGAAGCAAGGGCATTATCTATGCTTGTAAGCATCTCGCCTGCTACCATCTGCCTTTCCTCTCCATAGACCTCCAAGGCGGTTTTGGTTGATACTATTTCCCGTATGGATGATCTGATCGTTGGCCGTATGATCTTCTCAGCATAATCTGTCCCCAGCTGCTGGTGCACAGCGCTGACCTCATCAGGCATTAACCTGTACCTGACAGTTATATCCAGGCCAAGGGTAAGCCCTTCTACTGTAAGGGCCTTGATCTGGTCGTCACCTGACACCTGACCCTCCCCCTCTACGCCGCTCATGGTGTATGTCTCACTTCTGACCGAATACTTGGTAACACTTACCCATGGCGGCACTATGTGCAGTCCTTCTCCAAGTTCGTCTTCTTCAACGCCTCCGAACTGGTTGAACTTCACTCCTACCTCCCCGGCACCGATGGATACGAATATCGAACCGAACATCGCTGAGAAGATGATCAGTATTATGAATATGATCGCAATTGAGCGCAATATCCTTCCGAACACGGGCGGTATCTCTTTGATAGGGATGTCAGGTACCTTCCTGGGCGGCTTGGGGTCCCATTCTTCTTCAATAACCATATTTTCCTCTCCTTTTTACTTTTGAACGTGCTTTTCAGTGAACTATGGGCGTGCAGTTAAATAAGTTTGCATCATCTGCTTTTCTCAAACAAGTTTCACACTGGAGGTGTTGATCCTGCAGTGCAGTACATCACCAAACTTCAGGATCGCGTCTGCTACTGCATTGTTTCCGGGATCGTGTGTGATCGCAAAGACCGTGTTTCCCAGCATTGCCTGGGATGCCAGTCCTCCTGCAGACTCCACAGCTTCTATGATATCCATTATCCTGTCGCCTGCCAGGCCGGTACCCATGGAAAAATCCCTGGAGCAGAGCATGAACTCCTCCAGCGTGGGCCTTTCCATGAGCCTCTTCATGGCAGACCTTCCTTCACGGCTGATGCTTTCAACCATTTCCCCGCTGCCTAGTACCGATGGTGTGGACAGCTCTCCAAGTATGATACACAATACTTCCTGTTCGCTGCAGGGGATCCTGTCATATCTCCCCATGCCGGGTGCACCAGGTGTTTTTCTTATGACCACTCCCCCCAGTGACTGGGCGGCAACATCCCCCAGTCCGCTGCTGTTCTTAACTTCTGCAAGATGTGCAACCTGGCTGAGTTCATTGCCTGTGTGGTTCAGGCAGAGTGCTGAATTGAGCGCATAGGCTGTCCCAAGGGCGCCTGCACCTGATGCACCCAAACCGACCCCGATGGGCAGCTCTGCCCTGCTTTCAACTTTTACAGGCATATCAGTAAGCATCTCGATCACAGTACGTATCGTCTGCCCCCTGACCTTCCGGCCGTTGAGCAATATCTCGGTCTCTGCGATCCCTTTCCCGCAAATGACCGTTGTCTCGATGCCCGCATCAAGCACTATCCCGCATCCTGTGGATCCTTTTCTCAATGGATCGCTGTGCTCATGCACCTCAAAAAAACCGGTAATGTGGGCCGGTGCAAAAGCCTTTGCACTGACCGTATCTCTCATGGCCATTAATGTTCTTCCCCTGCTGAGAGCATCAAGGTGATCCTGTCCATCAGGGCAGCTGCGATCATGCCTTTCGGACCGCTGATCCTTGTGTGATCCTCCCTGCCCGGATCAATTATGTATACGCAGTTCTCATCGGTTCCCATGCCTTTTGAGCTGACATCGTTTGCGACTATCATGTCAAGTCCTGAACCTTCCAGCGTTTTCCGTGCCCGCCTGATAAGCTCTTCTTCCACAATACCGGTCTCTGCCTTGAACCCTATTATCCTTAGTTCAGGATGGCTCTTCCTTGCCTCTTTTATGAGCTTGCGTGTGGGCCTGAGGAAAAGCGTCAGTTCACCCTCTGACTTTATCTTTGTCTTAGCCGCATCAAGTGTGTAATCGCCGATCGCAGCCGCGCTTACCAGAACGTCACAGCCCTTCTCAAGTTCTTCAAGGACCGCGTTCGTCATCTGCCCGGCACTTTCCGCGTGGATCTCGTTTATGCTGGCGATCCCAAGCCTGCTCCTGTGAACTATAGTGACCTGCGCTCCTCTGCGGTAGGCTTCCATTGCCAGCTCAACGCCCGTCTTCCCCGATGCCCTGTTAGTGAGAATGCGTATGGGGTCAACAAGCTCGGCAGTGGAACCGCTCGTTATGAGCAGCTTTTTTCCTTGCAGGCTCCTGCTGCCAGTAGCGCGTTCGACCTCGAGCACTATCTCATCGTTCACTGCGATCTTGGCAATGCCTTCCTCCAGCCTGGGCCCTACGAAACTGATCCCCCAGCCTTTGAGCTTCTCTATGTTCTCCACAACACCCGGATGCCTGTACATGTCCTCATGCATAGCAGGCACGACCATTACAGCTTTTCCTGATCCAATGGCTGTGGTGGCGAATGTCGTCACCGGGGTATCATCTATACCTGCCGTGATCTTTCCGATGGTGTTGGCAGTTGCAGGTGCGATCAGCAGGAGGTCTGCCCTGCCCATGTTGCCAAAGAACTCCACATGTTCCACCTTCCCGGTGATAGCTGTGATGACCTCATTGCCGGTGGCGTAATGCAGGGCCATGGGGTTGATTATCCACGTGGAAGCTTCGCTCATGACCGCATGCACGTCCGCTCCCCTGCGGATGAGCTCCCTTGCAAGCTCCACGATCCGTACGGCGGCAATGCTGCCTGTGACTGCAAGCACGATGGTCTTTCCCTGAAGCGACCGGGATCTTGCGGACTTTATCCAGAGTGTGGGGTGTCTGTTTGGAACCTGGGGCATGTTCTTTCCTTTTTTGATCAAATAAGCGGATTTTTAATATTTAAAAGGGGAGGTTATTCCGATCGGATCTGCTATAAACGTCCCTACAGCTCTTTTCAGCCTCGTGATATCCTTTTTGCAGCGTTTCAGACCTTTTCAGGGCCAACACCAGAATAAACATGTATCAACTTACCTCTAATCCCATTGTGCGTCTTCGGCCATGTTTCAGGATGGTTGCCATATTTTTTCGTATTCCTATTGGAAAGCATTACTATTAAGTTTCTTGCAGGTCTTTTCACACAGCGGCCTGGAACATGGGCCCAAAACCATCATCAACAGTCGCCGGCATCACTTCTTTTCCATATCTTCCCCTGCTGCACTCTCTCACATTCTCGAACACCTGTCCGTCGCAGTGCACCATCCTTCCAGAGGAAAGATATCGGAAGGATGTTTTTCATCGCCATGCTCGGCAAGCTAAGGTCGGAGCATCCCTGGATACTGAGGGTCGAGCTGATAGCAAAGGAGAGTAACCATGCAGCCATAAGCCTGTATAGATCACTGGGTTTTGTCATGGAGGGATGGATGGAGAAGAGAATTCGAGGGGAAGATGGTGGATTTGAGGATGATGTCATAATGCTGTGGATGAATTCTGATCATGGAATGTTTCATGACTAAAAATATATTCTATTTATTTTTTATAATGTTCACTGTATGATCCTGGAATATACGATGGTAATTTTTCCTAAGGCGCATATACATGTTTTGTCGGCTTTCCCGGTCATCTCCGGATATTACAGATGTTTTTAAGTATTTTTAACAGTGGCAATATCTACATTTATCTTAAATACCTGATCGATCTGATACTCAACGCTCACAAATAGATATGTATTAATATCATAATGTTAGAAAAAATAAATCAAGTGGTAGTATGTGGATAGGTACAAAAAAAGCAATAACAGTCCTGACAGTTCTCATGATCGCAATAGCATTTGCAGGGTGCAGTTCAGACAACAATGGTAGTGACAATGAAGCAGGTGTGTCGTCCGGGAATGGCGCGGATGGTGCCGAAGGGTTCACAAATTCCATCGGAATGGAATTCAAGCTAATTGAAGCCGGAAGTTTCGATATGGGCACATCCAAGTATGCATATTCCCAGCCGGTCCATGAGGTAAGGCTGCAGGACCCCTTCTACATCGGCATATACGAAGTTACACAGGAGCAGTGGGAAGCTGTCATGGGAAACAACCCTTCAAGCTTCAAAGGTGACAACCTGCCGGTTGAAAGCGTCTCCTGGAACGATGTACAGGAATTCATAGGCAGGCTCAATGAGATGGAAGATACGACAGAGTACAGGCTCCCGACAGAGGCAGAGTGGGAATATGCTGCAAGGGCCCAGACAAGCACGCTTTACTCCTTCGGGGAAATAGATGAGAAAGAAGGTGTCTTACTCAGGGACTATGCATGGTACGAAGTCAACTCTCTTGAGAAGACCCATGATGTGGGCGGGAAAATGCCTAACCCATGGGGTCTTTACGACGTGCATGGAAATGTCTGGGAATATGTGCAGGACAGCTGGGTTGACAGTTATTCAGGAGCATTTGAGGATGGCAGGGCAGTTGATAAAGGCCCAGCTTCCCTGAGGGTTGCCAGGGGTGGCAGTTATTCCAGCAAGGAGAACGCACTTTACACTGCATACAGGAGGAACCAGGACCCACGTGATGGTGATCCTTCAATAGGCTTCCGTCTTGCGATGGATGCCTGAACCTTCTTTTTTCAGTTGCAAAGGTCAGAAACGGCCTTTCAATATTCCATTTTTCAATACCTGCCTCCAAGATAGACATTCTTTACAGCTTCGTTCTCAAGTATCTCATTTCCGCCCAGAAGGGCGACTTTCCCATCTTCCAGCAGGTAGGTCCTGTCCGCCAGTTCAATTGCCTTCTTCGCATTCTGCTCTACGATAAGCATCGAGATACCTTCTACCCTGAGGCCCGCTATTGTCTTAAAGAGTTCTTTCTGCAACATGGGGCTAAGCCCGAGGGAAGGCTCATCCATAAGCAATAAAGAAGGCTGCTGCATGAGGCTGCGTCCAAGTGCCAGCATCTGTTGCTGGCCACCGCTCAGGGTATAGGCAAGTTCCTTTTCCTTTAAGCGAAGGTCCGGGAATTTCGCATACACCTTTTCAAGGCCTTCCTCTACGGCATCAGGCTCGAATATCTGGTCTGCCCCTATCATGAGGTTCTCCCTTACCGTCAGGTTGCTGAAATTGATCCTGCCCTGGTTGAGGTAACTTATTCCGAGCTTTATAATTTCGTGTGTTTTCAGGGATCCTATGTCCTGTCCTCTGAAAGTCACATTGCCTGACCTTACGTCGCATATGTTGAAGACGGACCTTATCACGGTACTCTTTCCGGCACCATTGGGTCCTATCAGCGCCACGATCTCATTCTCACCCACCGATATGTTCACCCCCTTAAGGACGTTGAGTTCTCCATACCCTGAATAAAGGTTCTCTATCTCCAGCATTTTCTTTCCTCATCAGTTCCCAAGATATGCCTCCAGCACCCTGGGGTTGTTCTGCACCTCTGCAGGTGTTCCTTCTGCTATTACCTTACCCGCATCCATTACAAAGATATGGTCCACAAGGTCCATTACAAAGTTCATGTCATGCTCGATGAGCAGGATGCTTTCGCCCCGCCCGTTAAGCTCGCGGAGTGTCTTCTTTATGGACTCTCTCAGACGTGGGTTGACGCCGGCCACAGGCTCATCAAGCATGAGCAGTGAATGGGGTTTTGCAATGGCAATGGCCAGGTCCAGTAGTTTTCTCTGCCCGTAACTGAGATCTGTTGCATTTGTGCCATGTGGCTTGTCAAGTCCCACAAGGTCCATGACCTCCTGTACTCTTTCAGGGGTGACCCTGCCTCCTTTTATAATGCTGGCCAGCAGCTTCTCGTCTGAATCCGACATGGCTATCTGAAGATGCTCCATGATGGTCAGGTTCTGGAACAGTTTCACGTCCTGGAATGTTCTTGAGATCCCCTGCCTGGCGAGCTCATAGTCCTTCAGTCCGGTGACATCCTGTCCCTTGAATTCGATGCTGCCGCTATCCGGATCGACCAGCCTTGATATCACATTGAACATTGTGGTCTTGCCCGAACCGTTTGGCCCGATTATCGCTGTGATCTTCTTCTCTTCAACGGCGAAGCTACACCCATCGATCGCCCTGATACCTCCAAAGCTCTTGCAGATATCCCTGCACGATAGTATCATTCGAGGTCCACCTTCCCGAAAATACCTCTTGGTCTTATCATAAGTATGGCTATCAATATGACCGCATACAGTGCCTGCCTCACAGGTCCGAGGACTGAGCCTGGCAGGTCAAGGGTACGTAATATCTCGGGGACGTAGATGATCACAACAGTAGCCGCAATACTTCCCCTGATGGAGGCCAGGCCTCCAACTATCACTATCGTGAGGATGAGTATCAGCTCACTGATGTAGAATGAGGTTGGGTCGATGAAGGTGATATAGTGCGCATAGAGGCTTCCGGAGATGCCTGCGAAAAACGCCGATATCATCATGGCCTTGTACTTGAGGACAAAGGTATTCTTTCCCAGCACCCTCAGGGAGAGTGCATTGTCCCTGTTTGCCTCAAGCAGTTTTCCAAAGGGCGAGTTAACTGTCCTGTACATGAGATACACTGAAATGGTGCAGACGACCACCACGAAGATAAGGTACTGGTCATTGCTACGGATAGCAAGGCCCATTATTGAAGGCTTGGGGATTCCCGGAATTCCCATTGCTCCTCTTGTGATATCGCGAAGGTTGAGCAGCAGGGAGTAGACAACGAAACTGAAGCCCAGTGTTGCCATGGCAAGATAATCGCCTTTCAGTTTATCCGTGGCTCTCACCAGCAGGTAGCCAAAGATCGATGCGAACAGCCCTGCAGAGATCATTGCTGCCAGGTACGGCATGCCCTCGATGGCCAGCAATGCGGATGTATAGGCTCCTATTCCAAAGAATGCCACATGTCCCAGGTTCAGGAGTCCCGTGTATCCGAGTGCAAGGTTGAGGCTTACTGCCAGTATGATATAGATGAATATCAGGACGAATATGTGCGTCTGGTATGCTGAGATGATCATTTGTCAAACCTCCCTTCTTTTCTTCCGAGTATGCCGTTGGGTTTGAACAGCAGGAACAGGAACAACATCGAAAAGGCGATGGCGTCCTTGTACCCGGAAGGCAGTACCAGTATCCCAAGATTCTCGGCAAGCCCCAGCAGGAAGGAACCCACGATGGACCCGGGTACGTAGTTAATCCCTCCTATGACCGCACCGGTAAAGCCCTTGATCATCAGGTTCGTTCCCATGAACGGTGAAAGGTTCTGCTCCAGTGCCACAAGTATGCCGGCAGCTCCTGCCAGTGCCGAACCTATCAGGAAAGAGAGGTCTGAGACCCTGACGTGATCGATACCCACAATGCTGGCAAGTTCCCTGTTGTTCGAGACAGCACGCATGTTCCTTCCAAGCTTCGTTCTCTGCATGAACTGGTATAGCATGATGAAAATGATAAAAGAGATGATCAGTATTACAATTTGCAGCAGGGTCATGGTAATCCCGGCGAAGCTGATACCTTTCGAAACCTCAATATACCCGATGAGCTTGACACCGGAGCCAAAGGCTATCTGTATCACGTTCTGGAATAATGTTAGTATGCCGATACTGGCTATCAGCAGGATGACATTCGATGAGCCTCTTTTTTGCAACGGCAGGTAGATGAGCCGGTACATCGCCAGCCCGAACAATGCTGAAAGGATAACCGTTACAATGCAGGTGAGATAGAATGGCGTTCCTCCAAGGGAAAAAAGCCAGTAGACCATATAGCCTGCAGCAACAACGCTTATACCGTGGGCAAAGTGCATGAAATTATTTGTAGAATAGATAAGGGAATATCCTGCGGCTACAAGTGCGTAAATGGAGCCAGTGATGAATCCGTTGACGATGGATTGTGCCAGTAGGGACATGTTACTCCTTTTTTGATGTTTTTGGTTTAAATAAGAAAAGGCTGGAGGATATTACTCCTCCAGCGTAACAAAAGCCCCGTCCCGGACTTCCACTAGCACATATCCTCCTTCTACGTCTCCATTCTCATCGAACTTTATATGGCCTGAGGCACCATCGAATTCCATCCCGTATAGTGCGTCCTTTATCTGCTCACCTGTTGTGGCTCCCTGCTCGATGGCCATGATAATTGCAGTGGCTGCGTCATAGGCCTGGGCAGCAAAGGCAGGCGCTTCTTCTCCGTATGCGTCCATATATTTCTGCCTGAACTCCTCGGATTCAGGAGTGACCGATGTGATGGTCGTACCTTCGACCGATTCCCCGAGTTCAAGTATCGTGGCAACCTTCAGTCCTTCGGAACCATATACATCAGCTTCGATCCCTATCTCTGTTACCTGGCGCAGCAGCGCAACACTGGAATCCGGTGTATTGCTGACGATATAGAGCACTTCAGGGTCAGCATCCTTTATCTTGGTAAGCTGGGTCCTCATGTCGGATGAACCTGCTTCGTAGGTCTCGTCTGCAACTATCTCTCCTCCAAGCTTTGTGAATTCATCGGTGATGATAGTGGCAAGGCCGTTACCGTACTGGTCGTTGGTGTAGAGCAGTGCAAGTTTTGTGTAGTTCGCATCACTCAGTGTCTGTGCAGCAAAGATACCCTGTCCGTCATCTCCGGGCACTGTCCTGAAGATGTAGTCTCCTGCATCTGTTACATCCGTACTGGTCGATGCCGGTGAGATCAGAACTACCTGGTTCTGTTCTGCGATCGGTGCAGCTGCAAGGGTTGCGGCTGATATGAGATCGCCAACCACGGCCTGGACATTGTCCACGCTTACCATTTTATTCATTGCGGTTACTGCTTCCTTTGTTTCGGATTTAGTATCTTCAGCTACCACCCACACATTGGAGAGATTTGCTTCCTCAAATGCAAGCATGGCACCATCCTTGGCAGCATTGCCGTAAACTGCCGCACCTCCTGTATATGGCCCCATGATCCCGACAACAATGACTTCCTGTTCATCTTCAGTCTCTTCTGATGTTTCGGTATCTGTACAGCCGGCGGCCAACAGAATTCCCAGAACGATCAGCATCATAATAAATAGTTTGCCTGTTCTCATGTTAAACTCCTCCTTTTTTGTAAATACGTGCTAAATGGTTTCTTGTCGCTGTATATAGCTTTTTTTATCTTCACGGTACTTCATAAGATCTACAGATCATTATTATATTTTGATTCTCAACCGTTTTACTTATTAAACTACATTCATTATAACTTTTAATAACTTGTAAAGTATACTCTATTATACCGTCTATTTCAGAACGAGGAGATTTGACAAGTATAATTTAAGTTTGTACACAACAGCATACTAAAATATAATTTAAAGTAAAAATATATTTTGGATAATATGCTAACTATCAAATTAACTCAAGCTCATATCATAAGCGCACTCCTGAAAAAGTAACGCATACATAATTTTGGTTTCTGCATAATTTCATTCTAAAATAAGTTGCAACCTGTATTCAAAAACCAGCTGTTTATTCTACATACAATATCGAAGATTTAAGAATTTTCTTAGCGTTATTTGTTGAATCAAATGGCTTCTGCTGTTGTTGCAAATAGTGAATTAGGTTTTTCAATCTCATGTCATCTGCTCTATATTTTTTTCAACATTATTCACTTGCAGTTCTCCAGAAATCAATTTGGGCAGCAGCGTGTCACGCAGTTCGGCTAGGGCGCGGGATTCTATTTCACATTCTACAATTTTATTATAGAGAGGCCTTACAAGCCTATCGAATGCACTCATCACATTAAATGTAGGAGTGACCAGTGGTATTGGACGGAAGTTTGATTTATTAATTTCAAGAAAAGTAGAACCGTTTGCTCTACTCAGAATATCCTCATGAGCAAAACTAGTCCACAAAAGAATAAACAGATTTGAAACGTCTTTTTTAGGCTTCATCGCTATGAAGCCTTGATTTATGGCAACCGGCACTTCAGCCACTGCAAGATATCCGATTGGTGCACGGGATGATAAAAGAATTGTACCCTTTGGCAGTAGTCCTGAACTTATCTGCAATAGTCCATCATCAGTTATGAGTTTCTCAGTATTAATTAAAACAGGAACATTAAGATTTGAAAGGTCTTTTGGCGTAGCCCAATGATGAATCCCTTCATTCCAATAGGTAGGCTCTTTAGTGCTTGGAGTACTATCTCCTACTACCTCTACAAGATCGGTAATTGTTCCAACTTTCCACCCCTTCGGCCCCTCCCCCAACTCTGTCTCCTCAAAACTATCCGGGAACAGCTCAGCAATCTCCCCCGGCAGCCCCGTATCCATTCCATCAGCCTTAGCACGCACCGGATCAAAGTCCACGAACCATGACTTGAAGATAGCCCGTGCCATGGCTTCCAGAGTCTCGTTCATCTGGCGGTTCAGTTCGATTTTGTCATCAAGCTTACTTAGAACATTGACAATGGTTTCACGTTCTTTTTGAGGTGGCCAAGGTAAAGGCAACTGGCGAATTTCTTTCAAGTTCAAAGTAGCTTGAACCGTAGTTGTCGCCCATGCTTGCATCAAATGTTGAAGCGGCATACTTAAAAGACATAGCATTGCGAAATAGGCATCTTTTGGATTTGCAAATCTCAAAACAGCAACTGCTCGAGCTACATTCCATCCCTTCATTTCTGGCAGGACAACCGTACAACGTCCTATATCACCAACTAATGAGATAAGTAGTTCCTGACCTTCTAATTCCGTTCTTTTATACTCTTCATGCTTACTTGCTGAGATTCGGAATTCTGGTTGTGAGTTGATGCGATTACCATTGAGGTCACCTGCTTTAATAAGAGGAACGCCTGTAGGGTCATGAGAACCCGGATACATTACACCAACTGAAATCCCCCTATGTGATTCAAGTAAGTCTTCTATTCGGACAATGTCCCATTCAGAAGGAAGATTTGAGAGTCCAACCTCCTCAAGTAATTGAACTGCATCTGGTGACTTACTCTTCATCACTTCAACCTACCTCTTCCACTGATTTCAACTAAGGCAGCTAATATGTGTCCAAGGTATAGTTGTCCAACAGCCTGTTGGACCAATGATTTAGCAGGAACAAATGCAAAGATGTCTTTGCATTGAACGTTACTCGCCATACCCCAGCTCCTGCAGGTTGGCCTCGATAGCATCATCAAGTTTCCGTGCCTGCACCATCTGTTCACGTAGCTGTGCAGTAAGCCGTTTCATCTTATCCTCGAAAGGCTCCCCATCATCTTCCTGAGCTTCTGCACCCACATACCGTCCCGGTGTGAGCACATGGCCATGCTTGCGTATCTCCTCGAGCGTGGCGCTCTTGCAGAACCCCGGCACATCCTCATATTGACCTGCTTCCTTCTCCCAGCGCCAGGCATGATAGGTACTTGCTATGCGGGCAATATCCTCATCCGTCAGTTCGCGGTGGGTGCGGTCTGCCATGCGTCCAAGCTTGCGGGCATCAATAAACAGCACATTTCCCCGGCGGTCACGGAACTTATGGTTCTTCTTGTCCCGGGACAGGAACCACAGGCATGCAGGGATCTGGGTAGAATAGAATAGCTGTCCAGGTAACGCCACCATGCAGTCTACCAAATCTGCCTCTACGAGATTCCTGCGTATCTCTCCTTCTCCTGACTGATTAGAGCTCATACTACCGTTAGCAAGCACAAAACCGGCTATTCCTTTAGGTGCCAGGTGGTAAACCATGTGCTGCACCCATGCGAAGTTGGCATTCCCGGCAGGAGGTACACCATACTGCCAGCGCTTATCTTCACGTAAAAGCTCCCCTCGCCAGTCACTCACGTTAAAAGGAGGATTGGCAAGGATATAATCTGCCTTAAGGTCTGGATGCCTGTCGTTGTGGAAAGTGTCACCGTGGGCGATCTGTCCATCGATACCTCTTATAGCCAGTTTCATCTTTGCAAGCCGCCAGGTGGTATAATTGGATTCCTGGCTGTATATGCTGATATCGCCTAACCTGCCACCGTGAGCTTTGATAAATTCCTCGGACTGCACGAACATGCCTGAAGAACCACAACAGGGATCGTATACACGACCTTTATAAGGCTCCAGCATCTCAACAAGCACTTTAACGACACAGCGTGGCGTATAGAACTCCCCTCCCTTCTTGCCCTCAGCACTTGCAAATTGTGAAAGGAAATACTCGTACACACGCCCCAGCACATCCCTGGAACGACTTTCCTCATCCCCTACACGAATGTTGCTAACCAGGTCGATTATCTGGCCAAGCCTCTGCTTGTCAAGTGAAGGGCGGGCATAATCCTTGGGCAGCACGCCTTTAAGGGAAGGATTATCGCGCTCAATGCCTGCCATGGCGTCATCAACAAGCTGCCCGATAGTCGGTTGCTTGGCGTGAGCCTTGAGATGTGACCAGCGTGCTTCAGCCGGCACCCAGAAAATGTTGAATGCCTGGTATTCATCGGGATCCTCAGAATCAGCTCCCTGAGCTGTTTCAGCCTGCAGTTTTGCATGCTTCTCCTCAAAAGCATCTGAGATGTACTTCAGGAATATGAGACCCAGTACCACGTGCTTATACTCAGCCGCATCCATGCTGCCGCGCAGGGTATCAGCCATCTGCCACAATTCAGCTTCGTAACCCACTGTGTCACCATTATTGGATTTTTTTCTGTTTTTTTAACTCTTGGCATGTTATCGGCTCTTTTGAAATATTATAGATGTTTGCTTATATTTCTGGTCCACTGCTAGAATAAAATATGACTACATCATATTTGCTGAACTACAAGAATTTTAGTACATTTTAATATACAACTTTTGCTTGTTACAATAGTAAATATAATTGTAGTTAACATGCAGGCTCTTCTTTTTTGGTACGTGCTTAAAAGTGTATATATTGTATATATAATAGTAATAGACCTGATATATTTGATGTGACTATTTTCTGGAACCACTGTTTCAATGAGGTGAAAGTTCAGTGTTTTGCCAATTTCTTCCGGAGATAAGAGACAGATTATATATCCGGTAAGTTTCTATTTCTCATGGAATGGTAGAGAAGTACAGGGTTGCTGATATCATCAGTTCCATTTTCAGCCGCTGCTCGGGAAGGGAAGAACCGGAAGAAGGGACAGGCAGGCTTGCGTCTCATCTGGTTGAACCTGGGGTGGATATCAGGACCCATCGTGCAAAACTGGATAAAAGTGTGTCCGGTGAGAAGGTTGGGTATTTATGAAAAGTAAAGAAGAGCTCTGCGGGATAATCGATGCACTGGGAGCCCTGAACATAGAGGAGATATATTCCGTATCCAGTGAACTGTCGCTGCTCAGGGGCAGTGATCCCCTGTCCTTCCAGGAACTGAAGGACATATGTGCAGAAGCCGAAAAAGAGCATCTTGTAGCTGCAGTTTCCTGGGAGGAGGTCGAAGGCCTGGAAAAGGATGATCACGCTTATTACATACCCGGTCCCAATGCATTTCCTGAGGTACCTTTCGAATTGAGCGAGGTCATTGATATATTGCAGATGGCTGAGAGAAATGTCGACCTCAGCAAGGTGGCGGCCAGGTTCAGGAGGAATCTGCACAGGAGGATAAAGAACCTGGAGAACAGGATCGTTTCCATTGACAGGACAAAGCCAGATCCAAAAGACCTTGCAAACCTTGAACACAGGTATAGTGATATACTGAACCAGTACTATGACCATAGCTTCTGGCTTGAGGGGGACATGTCTGATCTCGGGGAGGAGATACGGCTTCTCAGTGAAAGGATAGGATCTCTGAGATCGGCACAAGATATTTGATAGTTGGGCATAATCAGGTAGCAGATTCGCATGGCAAGAGACAGACGGGACACTTACTACTGGAAGGCCAAGGATGAGGGCTTTCGCTCCAGGGCTTCCTACAAGCTTTTCCAGATCAATGAAAGACACAATATCATTAAAAGAGGGGACACTGTAGTGGATCTTGGCGCGGCACCCGGGGGATGGCTCGAGGTTGCAAAAAAGCTGTCTGGTGGGAGGATAGTCGGTGTCGATCTGAAAAGTATCAGTCCCATAGAGGGTGTGGAGACCTTAAAAGGCGATATCACATCGGACAGGACCATCGAAAAGATACTTGAGATGGTAGGCAGGGCAGGTGCCGATGTTGTCATATGTGACGCTGCGCCCAACCTCTCGGGAAACTGGAGCCTTGACCATGCCAGGTCCATTGACCTGACCACATCTGCCCTTGAATGCGCTAAGAAGATCCTCAAACCCGGCGGTAATTTCGTTGTAAAGGTCTTCCAGGGCGACATGTTCAGGGATTTCCTTGATGAGGTCCGCAACAATTTCACCTTCACACGCTCCTATTCTCCCAAAGCCTCAAGGTCCCAGAGCGCCGAGATATATATCATAGGCAAGAAGTTCCTCACAGCCCCTCTTCGCAGGGGTGATGAGTTCGATGTGGAAATAAAGGAACTGGGTTCAAGCGGGGATGGAGCCGTTCTTATAGAGGGTTTCGTGGTATTTGTAAAGGATGTCCGGACAGGCGACCGCGTCAGGATCAGGATCAAGGATGTAAAACCCAATTTTGCCTTTGCCGATGTGGTCGATGATACCTGCCCCGGATCAGGGGAGCAGTATGGTCCTTGAAGAACGGACCGAATGCAAAAAAAGTAGCCAAAGCCTGTCTGTCAGGTTTACAGGACCCTTTTCTTCCCTTATGTAAAAAGGTAAGTGGAAAATAACTTCTCTTTCATCTCTCCTGCAGGGTTTCCACTTCCTCCACAAGTTTCTGGCCGGCAGCGATCTCATCTATACTGTGTATCACTGCTCCGAGGTTTTCAATGGAGTCCTTTATCTCCTCATAGTCAAGGTTTTCACCCTCGATGGTGATCTTGACGGTCTCGGTCTGCTGGTCAACCTCATAAAGGCTCAGGTTGACGCCGTAGACGCCGTCGATCACACTCAGGATCTTGGAGAACTCTACGATCGATGGATGATGGGGTTTCAGTACATCCAGAACAAGTCTTCTAATTCCAGTCAATTTTTACATCCGTCCTTATAGAAACGTGATTAACTCTAAACTCCCTTTATGAAATATGAATCTTGCTAATAGCCAATGATTTTTTGGTTTTGCTCACGGATGGTTTTATTAGAGTTCAGTGCATATTCATGTATAAGTACTGAAAAATATCTGCAAGGTGTTTTCATGATAGATATGCATACCCATTCCCTTTTCAGTGATGGTGAAGTGATTCCCAGTGAGCTTGTAAGAAGAGCGGTTGTCAAGGGTTACAGGGCAATAGGGATCACAGACCACGTTGATTTCTGCAATGTGGAACACGTTCTGAAGAATGTCAGCAAAGCCAAGTATCTGGAAGATGAACTCGATATACAGGTATCTGTAGGTGTTGAGATCACCCACGTGCCTCCCAGGAAGATCGCCTCTATGGCCAGACTGTCAAGAGAGCTGGGTGCAGAGGTCGTCGTTGTGCACGGTGAAACTATAAACGAGCCTGTAATGCCCGGTACCAATGCGGCTACCGTTGAGCTGGAGGATGTGGATATACTTGCGCATCCCGGTTTTATTTCCCTGGAGGAAGCTGAGATCGCGCGTGACAACGATGTCTGCCTTGAGATAACCGCACGCAAAGGTCACAACAGGACAAATGGACATGTTGCAAGGATCGGTATGGAAGCAGGCGCAACACTTGTAGTTGATACCGATGCACACAGCCCCGATGATCTCATTACACGTGATTTTGCAAAGATGGTGGCAATGGGTGCGGGTCTTACAGAGAGGGAAGCAAGCGTCGTACTGGATAACTCTTTGCGTTTCCTGAAGAGCTAGTTCCATTCATCTGAGTGTTCAGCAGCATGCGCAGGAAGGTCATTGACATCTCCACCGGTATATCTTCGGATACTGTGGTATATCCCGGAGACCCAAAACCGGTACTTGAGTCCGTTTCATCCATAGAGAGGGACGGGTATGCGGTTACCAGGGTATGTTTCGGCACGCATACAGGAACCCATGTGGATGCTCCTTCCCATATCCTTGAGGATGGATCAAGTATTGATGAGATTCCCGCAGGGTCCTTTGTTGGTAAGGCTATCGTTCTGGACCTTTCATCTGCGGGTTCTGATATCTCATGCGATGACCTGGAAATGGCTTTTGGGAAGTTCCGGGGGGGCTGCACTCCGGATGTGCAGGTGTTACTCATAAAGACACGGACTTCGCCCGATGCGGGTATAAAAGGAGTTTCACTTCCTGTCGAGAGGAATCTGGATGCAGACGCAGGTAAGTGGATAATGGGACAGGGTTTCAGGACGGTAGGGGTGGACACTCTTTCTGTGGATGTTGACCCTTCTCTTGATAACCACAGGCTGTTCCTGAGAAATGGCATGGTAATTGTGGAAAACCTGGATCTTTCAGGAGTGGATGCAGGTTTCTATCACTTTGTATGCCTGCCTTTGAAGCTATATGGCTGTGATGCAGCTCCTGCCCGTGCTATACTGCTTGAACGTCGATCTCAAATATGATTGAATGCTGTCTAATTAGAAAAGGAGTTTTAGGAGCTAATTAGACGTCCTCTATTA
>JAFGCK010000141.1 GCA_016932675.1 Methanosarcinaceae archaeon
GAATATCAGCGACAGACCGGTGCAGAATGCAATAAACAGCGTGGTCACCAGGGTAAAGAGCGGGTAATGCAGGCCTATAAGAGCGGCACCCCCTACAAATCCCACGGTCAATGGCAGCACGTACAGGAAAAAGTAGTAGATGACATCCTTGATGATGAAATTGGAAAAGATCACCCTTTCGGAGATGGGGAGGGTCCTTGAGGAATAGGCCAGCAGGCTTGCCTGCCCGAAGCGCCTGTTCATGACCTCCCTTCCCAGCAGGCCGAACCCACCCACCATGGAACCCATTAAAAGGAGCATGTAATGCAGCCCCAGCAGCACTTCCGCCTGGCTTATGATCCTTCCGAATATGATCATGGAAAGTGAGAGCAGCATTGAAACGGCTGCTATGACCACCGGGAAAAGGGCAAAAGCCCTGTTCCCGAAGAAAGAGGAGTGCATACGCCACTCTTCCTTCATCATGCTATTGAAGAGTTCGAACATAGCAGGCACCTCAGTTCACAAGCTCAAGGAAGAACTCTTCCAGCGGCCTCCCGCCGATCGCAGGGTCGTCCATCCTTCCCGAGAATACCAGCTTCCCATTATAGATGATTCCAATGCTCGTGCATATTTCCCCGGCTATCTCCAGAATGTGGGTGGATATGAAAACGGTACCTCCCTTGCTGACATAATCCTGAAGGAAATCCTTTACCCTGCGCTGCATGAGCGGGTCAAGGTTGATCAGAGGCTCATCGATCACCACTAACTCCGGCTCATGCAGGAAAGCCTGTGCCAGCATCAGTTTCTGTCTCGTGCCCCTGGAAAGGTCCCTGCACAGCACATCCTTCTGCCCCGCGAAGTCAAGATAGGAGAACCACCATTCACATCTTTCTTCAAAATCCCTGAGCTTTCTTATCTTCGCGACAAAATGCAGGTATTCCTCGGCTGTCAGGAAGCTTGGTGGCGTTTCCTGCTCAGGTACGATCCCCACTAGCTCCTTCACCCCCAGAGGACTGGCAAGCACATCTAGCCCATGTACCGAAATCTCACCGGATGTGGGTTCGATCTGGCCCGTCAGCATCCTGATCATCGTGGTCTTCCCGGAGCCGTTGGGGCCCAGCAGACCGAACAATTCCCCTTTTTTGACCTCAAGATCTACGTAGTCCACGGCTTTTGTATCTCCGAAGTGCTTTGAAAGGTCCCTTACAGTTATCAAGTGTATCTACCTGCAATGATTTACTATGTTTATAGATATATTTTGATGATTATAAAAGTATGGGGCAAAACTCTTCTGGAGTGGAATAGTCTGACAACTGCCATCCAAGAACAACTGTTTTGCAGACTTCAGGTTCTCTTCTGCCTGAGAGATTTCACTCATACCCGAAAGCACCACAGTTACCTCCGGATTGTTCCAGACCCGGCACAGAACCCATTCAATTGAAAAAGGTGCTTTACTCCCCTCTGCTTAGCGATACAGCCTGATCGGTGTGCTCTTCCGTGTCAGAGATCCCACCATGCTGCCGGGGGCATTTGCAGGTCTGGATCCAACAGAACGGTTTCACCTATCTGAGGGGCAATTATGTTCACTTCCCTTTCATTTGCTTCTTTTAGCGCCCTTTCTACAGGTTCATTCCATGCGTGGTTGGCCAGTGTGAATGCTCCCCAGTGCATCAGCATCATAGTCTTACCACCCACATCCAGATTGGCCTGGACAGATTGCTCCGGTACCATATGGATATCCGGCCATCTCCGGTCATATTGGGCACCCTCGATGAGGGTGATATCAAAAGGTCCGTATTTTTCTCCGATCTTTTTAAAATGCAGGCCATAACCGCCGTCTCCACTGATATAGATCCGATTCCTGTTACCTAGGATGACCCATCCTCCCCACAGTGTGGTATCGATGCTGAACGGATCTCTTCCGGAGCTGTGTCTGGACGGCGTCAGAGCAACGGTCAGGCCCTGATACTCCGTTTCTTCCCACCAGTTGAGTTCTGTGATTTTTTCTTCCGGAATACCCCATCGTATCAGGTGAGCACTGCACCCAAGAGGAACAAAGAAATGCGATACCTTGCTGTTCATTTTTACAATAGACTGGTAATCCAGGTGATCATAATGGTCGTGTGTAATGAAAACTGCATCAATGGGCGGCATTTCATCAATAAGATGCAGCAGGATATCTTCACTGTACTCATATCTCTTTATTCCCGCAAATGAAAAAGGTGAGGCAACAGGACTCAGCATCGGGTCTGCCAATAACTTTTTGTTATCAATGCTGAGCAGAAAAGCAGAGTGGCCCAACCACGTCAGGCTATCGTTCTCACTGTTTACCTGGTCCCAGTCAATAGCAGAAACAGGAATCGGGGCGGCAGGATCGCGGTCTTTGGGTCCGGAAGCAGAAGCGTTGTTCGATGATGGGAACTCAAGGGGATTTGCAAATACCCTTGTTGGAACATCATTAACGAATTTACCATCTGCATAATTAGTTAATTGTTGATAGGTTTCTTTTTGTTCTGCCGCTGGACTCCCACCGAAAGCCGGGTGCATGTTCATAAGTAATATGGCACCTGCACAAAATAGGAGCAGGGGACAGAATAAATATAACACGATCCTTTTGATTTTTTTCATATACTGCCCCTATAAACTCATTTCATTATCTCGGTCAGGATCGGATATAAAGTTCAATACCGTGCTGCTGGCCTGATAAAACATTGCAATGGTCCGGTCCGCTTTCATAAAGACTCCTCTTTTATCCTTAACCTGTTCTTTCATGAAATATCTCAATGATTGATCAGTAATTTATGTACTAGAGACGATTTTTGTTATATACTTATGTATGCATTTACAAAAGAAATATAAAGCAGCAAAGAATTCAAGTTCCCGGATGCCTTCCACAGAACCCTCAGAAAATGCAACAACTCAGCTCCCCGGGGATTATGATACCAGGGTCTCCTCTGTTCTCCCCTTTTACTCATTTTTCCACCAGGAGACGATCAACCTTATTGAATCACTGCCATCACCACCAAAAGTGTGGATGGATACGGGATGCGGCACAGGTTCACTGATAAGCAAGGCAATCGGGCAGTTTCCCGACACTAAATTCCTTATGATTGACCCTTCAGAAAGAATGCTTGAACTTGCAAAGGAAAAGCTCTCATCCTGCAGCAACAAGAAACTTGATTTCCTGCGAGCCTCAGCAACACAGGAATTCTCACAGCACCTTGAAGAAAGACCGGACGTTATCACCGCCATCCAGTGCCACCATTATCTTGACCTTGATAACAGGGCTAAAGCCTTAAAGATGTGTTATGGATTGCTTGAAGAAAATGGTATCTTTGTTACCTTCGAGAACATAAGTCCATTGACCGAAGAAGGTATCGTTATCGGGAAAAGATACTGGGGCAGGTACCAGTCAGAACGTGGCAGAAGCGATAAAGAGGTAGAGGTCTATCTTGAACGCTTTGGAACCGAGTATTTCCCCCTGACAGTTGAAGAGCATCTGGAGCTGTTGAGAAAAACAGGATTCAGAACCGTGGAACTTTTCTGGTACTCATATATGCAGGCTGGTTTTTACTGCATCAAATGATAATTTCCAGCAATCTTAAATCCCATACCCGACAACCTTCAATAGGAACGGGAAAAAAGAACTCCCTCATTCTTCGATTAAGGGATATTGGAGGAGAGAAGGTAAATCTCCAGTTGGGATTCCATATAAGGTGATAGCTATAGAAAATGGGATGAATGAAAACTCAAGCAGTACTGAAGTTCATGACACGCCGGTTATTCCTGTTATCCAGGCCGGGGAAGCCGCGGAACCTGAACTGGATGAAGCCGGATATTTCGTGATCTCAATCCATCCGGAAAAAATGACCATCCTTGCCAGACACTATTCCTATGATAAGGAACTGCTGAGGGTCATCGAGGGACGGGATGCAAGGTCGATCTACCGCACCATTATCAAATACAGGTGGGCAAGTACACTGAAACATGCCGCATACCTTGGACAGGAACTTACAAGGACCGAAATGGCAATGAAAGCCGGATCAGTATATATTCAGGGATAGGCTAAATCCTGCATTCCAGAACAAAAAGAGATAAATCTTTAATCAATCGCAGCCAAGTCTTATATATGCCCCCTTCCCAACCAGCCCTGGATGAGGATACCCTCAGTTCAAGCACACGCAAGCACATATCCCGGATGCTTAACAGCCTGCCGGAATCCCTGAAAGATGCCGGCAGAGAAACAGTGGTACAGATCGTCTGTGATGAACTGCGGAAAATGCCTGTGCCTATCCTGGGATCAATACTTGCAAAGGCCGTTGAGAAACAGTTCGGAGGGGAAAAGGCCACCGATGAATCTGTATATGAACTGGGGGAAATGCTCCGGAGCATGCAGGATTCCGATGAAGGGCTCAGAAGAGAGCTTGAAAATATCAACATCTTCCTGCCAGAGGTCATGAACGCCATAAATTCACTGGAACAGCTGATGCAGGAGGAAAATACCCCCGACCTGCGGGTGCTCAGCTCAGCACCTGACCTGAAATACCCCCTGGGTGACAATGAGCTGCGCATCATACTTTCAAATACTGGCGGCTCATCTGTTATGGTGGACGAGATTCTTCTGGAAGTAGAGAAGTGGGAACCTGAGGCCACAGTGGACTTCAGCATGCCTGCCGCCCCCATGCAGATGCTTTTCCTTAAAGCGCAGCTCTCAGTTGAACAGAGAGAATATCCTCTCCTGCAAATCAACGGTGTACCGCCACGTATCTTCGGCGAGCGCGGGAGTGATGCGGAGGTCGTAGTGATACAGCTCTCATCCCTCCATAATGCCAGATACGGCCTGCGGCTCAAAATAAGCTGGCAGGACCTTTCCACCGGTAAGAAAGATGTCCTCTTCCATCCGGCAGGAACAGAACCTCCAATGATCTTTCCCTTCACCTATGCACCCGGCTGGAAACAGGACATACTGCCGGAGAAAATCCTGGAACATGAGAAGGTTTTCCTGCTGATGGACCTGAAATTCAGGAAAGTGCTCGCAATACTGGAAGAAGTTTATGCAGGAAAGGAGGAGAACATCCAGCAAGCCAATGAACAGCTTTTGAGCATCGGACTGAACGCAGGCATCATGTCCATGCCGGGGATCGAT
Organism: Methanosarcinaceae archaeon; assembly: GCA_016932675.1. Taxonomy (GTDB): domain Archaea; phylum Halobacteriota; class Methanosarcinia; order Methanosarcinales; family Methanosarcinaceae; genus Methanolobus. The sequence continues at coordinate 5,126 of JAFGCK010000141.1, forward strand.
AGCATGCTGGACACATTCGGAACCGCTTTTGTCAGCCTTGCCCCCGATGATAACAAAAAAGATGCAAAGAACCTGCTCCAGGAGATACGTTCAAGGATGCCCGGAAACAGTGTCTGATCCACTCTTGCATTTTTGGCATTAGCACAATGGCCATCATGCTGATATGCCTGGCACTGTTGAGAGAACATGAGCACAGCACTTCCTGATGCCATGACAGGGGAAAATCTGACTGACCTGCAAAATGCATATATCGGATCATGTCCTGGATTTATTTAGGGAGATACTGCAACATCCCAACTATAAACTACCATGGGGGTAATATAGTGGTAAATATCAGACCTTTCACTAAAGAGGATAACAAGACCCTTCTGAATATAGAGAAACTGTGTCCGCAGGGTGATGAAAGACTTGCAATCGTATTTGACATGGGACCAGACCTGACAGCAAGATACGAACTCTATGACAACTGGGAGATAATGGTGGCTGAAGAGAATGATCAGACCGCAGGATGGATTGGATGGACAGTGAAACGCAATCCTGAAGAGCAATACATATACATGGCAGAAGTGATGGTTCATCCGGATTTCCGGAGAAAGGGAATTGGCATAGATCTTATAAGAGAGGCTGAGGAGCATGCAAGGAGGATCAAGGCAACACACCTTTACTGCTATGTATATGGATCGGACCAGGCTTCCACCGGTCTTATGGACAGGCTGGGCTATATCCGGGAAAAAGAGGTCAGGATATGCGAGATGTCAGCCTACAGGAAAGAAAGAGTGGACCCGAAATATGAACTGGAGCGCATTGAGGACAAAGACATCCTTGAAGCCGTTGGACTGCTGAACCGCTATTATGCCGGCAGGACGCATTTCACTCCCTTCACAACTGAAAGCTTCCGGGAATATGCAAACCAGATACTCGGATATGGACTTGAGAATTTCCTGATAGCCAAAGACAACGGGAAGATAGTTGCATGCGGTGGTTTCTGGGACAGCGCCGTGCTGATCGAGATGGCCTACACGAAAGAGCCCTTTCTCTGGAAAAGCATGTCAAAGGTACTTGGAATTCTCAGGCACTTCACTGCCATGCCAAAGATACCTCCTGAAGGTGAGTTCTTCAAGTTCCGCCTGATCGTGGACCATGCGTTCGAAGCCGGATATGAGGATGCAATGGAAGAGGTCTTCTGCTACTGTAATAATATTATGTACGATACCAGATGTGAGTACTTCGGAACCTATATCGATCCGGGGGATCCCCTGCTTGAAGTGATCAAACACCACAGACCCCAGTTCGGGAGTATGTACCTCTACGCCAAACCAATTGCAAGAAAACTCCCGGACTTCAGTTCGCTCTATGTGGACTGCAGGGATACGATATTGTAACCCGTACAGCAGGAACAAAAAGAGTTAACCATAAAAACCCTCCCTCCTAAATACAAGCAATGGAACGCGTGATAATTCATGTTGATATGGACTATTTCTATGCTGCCATTGAGGAGAGGGAGGACCCCTCCCTTAAGGGTAAGGCAGTGGTCGTCTGCATGTACTCCAGCCGGGGTGAGCAGGGCGGGGCTGTGAGCACCTCTAATTATGTTGCAAGGGAAATAGGTATCCGTTCTGCCATGCCATGCAGACAGGCAAAGGCCCTGAATCCTGATGCCGTTTTTCTTCCCGTACGTAAGCAGTTCTACGAGGAGGTTTCGGACAATGTGATGGAGATACTGCGTTCCAATGCCGACAGTGAGGAAGCCTTTGAAAAAATAAGCATAGACGAAGCTTTCCTTGAGGTCACAAACTCTTCATGCTCTGATCCCGGACGTGCAGGAGAGATCGGCATGAGGATCAAGGAAGAGATCAGGATCCGGGAGAAGATAACATGTTCGGTAGGCATCGGCCCCAACAAGCTGATCGCAAAAATGGCATCCTCGTTCCAAAAACCAGACGGTATAACTATTGTAAGACCCGAAGAAGTAAGGGATTTCCTAAAGCCCATGCCGGTTAAAAAACTATGGGGCATAGGCAAAGTCACTGAAGAAAGACTTGCTGAAATGGGGGTTAGGACAATTGGCGACCTGGAAGAACATGACATACAGGAACTTATCAGTGTTTTCGGGAAGAACAGGGGGACCTGGCTCAAGCAGGCTGCAGCGGGAAGGGATGAAACGCCTGTGAAAGAGAGAACTGCAACCGATCAGATCGGCAGGATGGCCTCCCTTGAACATGATACCAGGGATGAGGGAATGATATTCTCATTACTTGACGAACTTGAAAATGACGTGATGGCCAGGGCCAGATCCCGCAAGGTCAGTTTCAGGTCAGCTACCGTAACAGTTATTTTATCGAATTTCAAAATGTCTACGAAAAGCCGGACCTTCAGCCACCCCGTCTCCGATATGGGATCCCTTCATGAGAGCGCAGCAGAAATGATGCAGCAATTCCTTGAAGAAACAACATTGAACTTCAGGCGCATAGGAGTGCGGGTTGGCGATTTGCATGAGATGACAGGACAGAAGAGCCTGTTCGATTTCTGAGGAAAAACATGGCTGCAATTGACAATGAGAACAGGGACAACAGGCCGGGTAGCAGCAAGTGGAGATCTGCACTGTACGATGTTATCTTCGAGGCTGACACACCGGCCGGAAAAGATTTTGATCTTTTGCTGATCGTAAGCATACTGCTGAGCGTTTTTGTCGTAATGCTTGACAGTATCGGTTCTATGAGAATGGTCTACGGCCAGCTGATCTATGAGCTTGAGTGGTTCTTCACCATCCTCTTTACCATAGAATATGTGCTGCGCATTATATGTGTGCGTGACAGGACGAAATACATTCTCAGTCCCTTTGGCATTGTTGACCTTGTATCGATAGTACCTACATACCTGAGCCTCTTTTTGCCAGGCAGCCAGTTCCTGCTGGTGATCAGGGTGCTCAGAGTGCTGAGGGTGTTCCGTGTCCTCAAACTGGTACAATATGTAAGTGAAGCGGAGATGCTCTCCAGAGCACTACGTGCCAGCAGGCAGAAGATCACCATTTTTCTCTTCACGGTGCTTACACTTGTGGTCATACTGGGATCGCTCATGTACCTTATTGAAGGTGAAGAGAACGGTTTTACCAGCATACCCACCAGTATTTTCTGGGCGATCGTGACCCTTACTACTGTGGGTTTCGGTGACATCGTCCCACAGACACCCCTGGGAAGGATACTTGCATCTGTGATAATGATACTTGGTTACAGCATAATAGCTGTCCCCACCGGTATTGTGACCTCTGAGATCAGTTTCGCTTCCATTGAAGAAAGGAAGAGGAACAAGCCGGAAAGGACCTGCGTCAGCTGCGGATATTCAGACCATGATACAGATGCTCTTTTCTGCAAGCGCTGCGGTAAAAGGCTCTGAAGGCGCAGGCTGCCTATATATTCCGGAGGCTTTCCCCCCAGTATGTTTATCATCATCATTATCATTCCTTTTTAAACAAATACATATAAATAAGAGGACAGAACAACTTTTTTTAAAGTACTGACTGATCGTACAACCATGTTACGCTATCCTTGATATGAAAAAATATATGTCAAAAAGAGGGATCCATATATCAGACTATGAAATGAAAAACGAAGAGGAAAAAAATTTCCAGCTTGATCTGCTCAGAAAGACATTCGGGTCGATCCAGGATCTTATTGTTGTCATTGACAGGGACCTGAGGATCGTTACAAGCAACTGGAAGAACTGTGAGTCGATCCCCTCCCGGGACAAACAGGGACATCCTTACTGTTATAGCTGTCTTCTCAAACGCAACACTCCCTGTGAACCATGTCACCTGCTGGAGGTCTTCACCACAGGCATCTGCAAAAGGTTTGATATCGAGGACCCTCTTGACGGAAAGACAAAGTCTGTCGAACTATCCCCTATTTTTGACGATAATAATCGTGTCACCATGGTTGTAAGGCATTCAAAGGATATCACCGAACGTATCAATGTGGAAAAGATCCTGAAAATGAGAGAGCGCCAGCATGCAGCAGTGGCAAAGTTAGGACAGCATGGACTTTCCGGAGTCGAACTTGACCTGCTCATGAAAGAATCCGTTAAACTGGTAGCGCAGACACTGGATGTCGAGTACTGCAGGATAATGAAGCAGGAGAAGGACGGGAACCTTGTGATGCTGGCAGGTGTTGGCTGGGAAGAGGACAGCAACAGAACTGAAGGCATATCACAAGAAGAAGAAGGAGGCAATGGCCAGGATATACTCTGTTATACCCTCTATAATGGTGAACCTGGCATCGTCGAGGCCAGGGAAACAAAGGACAAGTTCAGCGGTTATTCATTGCTCAGGGACCATGGTCTTGTAAGCGGCATGGATGTGCTCATCGGCCGGAGGGACAAACCGTTCGGCACCATGAACGTCCATACGACCCAGAAGCGGATGTTCACAGAGGACGATATACATTTTGTCCAGTCTGTGGCCAACGTGCTCGCAGAATCCATAAGCCGCAAAGAGAATGAGGAAAGGCTTGAAAAGTACACCAAAGAGCTCGAGGACACAACCGGGCTTAAAGTGCTTTTTACGGACATCCTGACCCACGACCTTCTCAATCCTGCAAACATCATCCGTGGTTTCACTGAGGAGCTTATAAGGCTCGAGGATGATAAGAGCAAGCAGAAATTGCTCGACAAGGTCCACAAGAACAACGAGAAACTCATTGAGATGATGGAGTCAGCTGCAAAGTTCATTAAACTGGAGTCTGTGAGCAATATAAGATTTGAAGAACAGGACATTGTACCCATTCTTGAAAAGACAATAAGCGCATTTAAGGATAACATCGGGAAAAAGGATATCACCCTTGTCTTCAAACCCGCATCTAACTGCAGGATCATGGCAAATCCTCTGATAGAAGAGGTCTTTGTCAATCTGCTCAGCAACGCTATCAAGTACAGTCCCAAAAAAGAAAGGATCATAATCAGCTCCATGGACCTGGGCGACAAATGCAGGGTGCAGATAACTGATTTTGGCCCGGGTATCAGCAATGAGGACAAGCCAAGAATATTCGAACGATTCAGGCAGGCCGATAAAGGCAGTGTAAAAGGCAGCGGTCTTGGACTTGCGATCGTAAAAAGGATCGTGGACCTCCACAAAGGAGAAGTTGGGGTCGATGACAACCCGCTTGGAACCGGAAGTATCTTCTGGGTGAACCTCAAAAAATGTGATTGATCATTGATAACTGTATAAGGTATCGTTATATAGTATCAAATAGTAATTTTATATGGATAACAGAATAGTTCTTCGCATGTTCTGTTATCACATATTAAAATAAATAGAAGGGAGTATATAGATGGCGTCATCGCAAATAATGGATAGTTTATACGCTATGTTAGATCAGACAATAGCTTTTCTTCCAACATTGGTAGCAGTTATCATACTTTTGATAGTTGGTCTGATAGCAGGGAAAGCTCTTGGAAAAATAGGTGCAAAGGTTCTGGATAAGATAGGACTCGACGACCTGATAAATAAAACATCAGTGGGTGGAATGATAGAGAGAACAGGCTTATCAACTGTAGAGTTATTTGAAGCAACTATAAAATGGTTTGTTTACTTCATCTTTGCAGTAATCATCATTGATCTTCTCCGGATACAGGTGGTTGCAGACTTCATCACACAGATCATCCTTTACATACCAATAATACTATCTGCATTGGTCGTACTGATTATTGGATTACTGGTCGTTGATTTCATAACCGATCTTCTCAGGAACCTGCTCATAGCAGGAGGTCTTGATGAGCGTGTAGAACAAACATCCATAGGTTCAGCACTGAAAAGCAGCAATATTACTGTTTCAGTGATCATAGCAGGAATTGTGAAGTTGTTTGGATACCTGATATTCATTATTGCAGCACTGAACATCCTGAAACTGGACATGATAGCAGGAATAATAGAAGCTATTCTGAACTACCTGCCAAACCTGTTTGCAGGTGTCCTGATATTGCTGATAGGACTGCTTGCCATCGATCTGTTTGCAGACTACATCGGGAACATGATGAAAAATGCGAATGTTGAAGGTGCAGATATATGGATACCCGCAATCAGGGGTTTCCTCTCACTTGTAATAATACTGCTTGCTCTGGATGCAATGCTTATTGATACCAGCATATTCTACACCCTTATAGGCCCGCTCGCCTGGGGAATAGCAATTGTTGTGGCTTTCAAGTGGGGTATAAAAGATGCTCTTGTAGCCTATGCAAAAGAAAAGAAATAGACATAGACATAAGGTTGGTTTTTTAATGATCGGCCATATTGCCGGTCATTTACTTTTAAAATGAGGATTTTGTTTTAAAAGAAGTATTTGTGGCTCTGTAATCTTCACCGTATTTTCTTTTCAGGACAGTTAACAATGAGATTTCCAGTATCAACATAAATACTGGTACTGGTTTTCAGAAATGGTCTGCGTTTCTTTCCTGTTCTTCATGAGTGTGGTTTTTAGCGGTCTCCCAAAGAGTTTTATCCTCTTCTATCTAAAATACATGCTGGTTTGGGAATATAGAATTCAAATGGAGTGGAATTCACATGGAAGATGAAAGGATATCATATCATGATTCAGTACGCATAGTCTACAGGCGGATAAAGGAAGACGGTATGACAAATATATGGGACCGCTATGAAGCACAGGGTATGGGAGGTAACCCCGACAAAAGATGTCCCTTCTGCCAGGCAGGGGTGCGCTGTGACCTGTGCTCCAACGGCCCCTGTCGTGCCGATGCAGCAAAAGACAAGAGAGGGGTCTGCGGTATCACGGCAGACGGAATGGCAATGCGGATGATGCTTCTGCGCAATGTGATGGGAGCATCCACCTACCACTACCATACCGTGCAGACAATAAAGACACTCAGGGCGACCGCAAAAAGGGAAACTCCTTTTGAGATCCGTGAGGAAGTAAAACTGAGAACATTTGCAGAGAGGCTGGGTATAGATGCCGGTGGCGATGTAAGTGACGTTGCCCTGAGACTTTGTGACTTCGTTGAAGCCGATTTTGACAGAGAGTACGGAAAGCCGAGCAGGATAGTCGAACTTCTTGCACCTGAAGAACGGCAGCAACTATGGAAAAAGATAGGGATTTTTCCCGGAGGGATACACTCCGAGATCATGCGTGCCACAAGCTCCTCCCTGACAAATGTTGATGGTAATTATGTAAGCCTAGCACTCAAGGCAATGAAACTCGGAATTGCCATGGCTTACCAGAGCCAGATAGTCAACGAGTACTGTCAGGACATGATGTACGGCATCCCCAGACCGCACAATATGCGTGTCGACCTGGGAGTACTGAACCCTGATTATGTGAATATACTCCCAAATGGTCATGAACCCTTCCTGGGATTTGCCATGGTGCAGCTTGCGCGGGAGCAGGAGTGGCAGGACAGGGCAAAAAATGCCGGGGCTAATGGGCTCCGGATCATTGCCAATATAGAGACAGGGCAGGAAATGATCCAGAGATGGGAAATGGACGACGTGTTCTACGGCTTTACCGGTAACTGGATTATGCAGGAAGCAATACTTGCCAGTGGTTGCGTGGATGTTTTCGTTTCCGATATGAACTGTTCCATGCCCATAGATCCCCTGTATGCTGAAAAGTACAGGTTCAGGCTCATACCTGTAAGCGACCTCATCTCATTTGAAGGTATCAATGAACGGATAGACTATATACCCGAAAAGGCACTCGGGCAGGCATCCAGAATCCTTCAGATGGGAATCGATAACTTCAGAGAGCGTCGTGAATCTGTGAAACCTGTTACGGGCCTCCCTGTAAGAGAAACTACGGTGGGTTTTTCCACTGAAAGTATACTTGACGCACTGGGAGGAAAATTTGACCCTCTTCTGGATGCCGTCAGGAAAGGTACATTAAGGGGAATAGCAGGTATGGTTTCCTGCACGACACTCAGGGACACCGGCCAGGACAGCCATACGATAGATGTTGTTAAGGAACTGATAAAAAATGACGTACTTGTACTCTCTATGGGATGTGGTAATGCCGCCGTGCAGGTGGCGGGATTGTGCAGCCCCGAAGCAAGGATACATGCCGGGCCAGGTCTGAAAAGTATTTGCGAAAAACTTGGCATCCCTCCGGTAATGAGCTACGGAACATGCACAGATACCGGCAGACTGGCGGACCTGCTTGCCGCAGTTTCAGAAAGCCTGGGGGGAGTGCCGTTGCCTGACCTTCCAGTTGTGGCTACTGCTCCGGAATATATGGAACAGAAAGCAACTATCGATGCAGTTTTTGCCCTTGCGCTCGGACTTTACACGCATGTAAACCCCATACCAACCGTAACCGGCGCTCCTGACCTTGTCAAACTGCTCACAGAAGATTGCAGGAGCATTACCGGAGGACTGCTGAATGTGGAAACAGATACTTTAAAAGCAGTTGATTCAATGATGGAACATATAGAAAACAATCGTCGTAAGCTGGGAATCTGACGATTCCCGGCTGGAACCGCCCATGGTGTTCGAATCCATTATATGAAGCTGTCGGATCATTTCCTTTCAGGGAAAGAGGAAGTCTAATTAGCTCCTAAAACTCCTTTTCTAATCAGGCAGCATTCAATCATATTTGAGATCAGTATATGTCTTCATTGGTCTGTGTTTTGGGAAAATCAACCCCAAAAATATTTCAGACACGGATTAACACAGGATTTACGCGGATTTTGTCATTTGCTGGTTTTTAATAGATTTATTTTATAGAAATAGCTTTGCTTTCAGAGACGGGCACAGATCTCTGCTGTGACCCGGGGTTTCAGCCTGTCCCAAAATCCTGCATACAGCTTTTCCGGCATAAGACAGCCGGATTATTCTCAAAACCGGCAAGCTCGCTCAAAAAGATCCGCTTCTAACCTTTGGGACCATACTTAATTTATATAAATAACAATGACATTTATATATCCATGCAGATCCTGATAACTGATATTGTTGACGCTGCCTTGATAACGGGTGTCACTGCGATTTTTTTGTTTGTCGACATTGTCGCGAAGAAACATCTGAAGACAGCTTTAAGGGATATCGGGGCGGATCTGGCGCTGGGAGCATTTGTCATACAGCTTGCCTTCCTGACAAACCTGCTTAGAGCTCAGGAGATGAGCTATTTTAACAGTAACGTCATACTTGCGGTCTGCTTTGCCATCTTCTGGATAATATGCCTCTGGCTGCCAGATAAAAAAGATGTCCTTGCTGACATGTTCTCATATACCCTCGGAACATTGGTACTTGCAGCATCGATCATGCATTCCCTGGGGACATCAGGCATCACCGGGATAGCCATGGTGATGTCTGCCTCGCTCATCCTTTCGGTTATCGGATTCCTTTTTGCCGACCATCTGAGGAACGAGGCTATTACACAAAGGTTCCATGACATCACCAGAGAGATGGACATCTATGAGATGAACGAGAACTACAGGAAGATAGATGCCGGAAAGCCAGGCAGGGATCCACTGCAGCCTGTGATCGATATTATCAGGGGGGCTGTAAGAAACGATGCCAGACTGACAGCTACCAGAGGCATACGTGCACTTGCCTGTTTTGGGTCTGAAATGATACAGGCTCAGGAGAACACTTCCCAGATCACCCGGCATCTGAACTCACACCTGTACAGGCTTGCCATGCTGGCAGAGGATGAGAAGGACCGGGACCTGATAATCGAGATCATAGATGCCTTTATGATCATGGGGTGCAGCTCTGCGGAAAAGAACATGGAAAGGGCCACATTACAAACTATAGAACATCTCCATAACTTCTTCAGATGGCACATGGACAGAAGCTTTTTCCCGGCGCTTGGCAGAATAGAACTTATCAAAAGGGCTCAAACGACCGACGACCTTTACAATGCCCTGACAAAGAAGATGATCTCTTCCCCAAGGCACAAGTTCGCAAAGGCAAGCGGAAAGATAGGGGAGATTGCAGCCAGATACAGGATGATCGAAGCTACCGAAAGGTCCGTTGACCTTCTGAAGATCATTGCCATGGATGCAGCATCCAAAAAAGATATAGATACACTGGAATACGTGCGTACTGCACTTGTGGATGTTGCCGTCACGGTCAAAGAGAACAGGCTCGAACACCCCGAAAAACAGATAGTTACCACCATAAGGGATATCTGCATCAAGGCCGTGCAGGAATCATCTGACAGGAAAAAGAACGACTCGCTTCCAAAGGCTGTGGCAGCTCTCAGGGATATAGGGGAGATATTCGGTGAGAGGTCCTATAATGATGTCACAGCTGCCCTGAAAGACATAGGGGTCACCGCAGCAAGAAGGCACTCTGATACAAAGGTTTCCCATGTGATCCCGCACATAGAGCATTTCTGTGTGCTTGCCTCGGAACAGGAAATGGAAGAGCAGGCATCCAGATCTGTTGCCGCTATCATGGAAGTTTGTGAAGCCTCAATCAGGGAACAGATGGTAGAATCCACCGCAAGCCTGTCAAAGACACTTGCCAGCCTGTCAAACAGGGAAAAACTCAGGGTCTTTGTCAATGAAGCTGTTTTTGAACTTGGGAAATACAGGGAAATAGACAGGGAGATGTTCTCGCTTTTTGAGAAGACCTACAATAACTCCGGCGGGAAATAAAAAAATGCTTTTCGAAGATTATATGTACTGTCATTGTATTCTAATATTGCTGAATGGTCACGTTATAGACGTAACCTGCCGCTGACCCTGGGTCTGTGTAAATTTAAAAAAGCAAGGTAAAAGGCAGGTTCTGTCCGGAACTTAAAGCCAGAAGAAGGGAATATAATGGAAATCAACGGAGTAGAAATAGAAGATACTTTCGCAGAAGCGTTTCCGATCAAGATTGCAAGGGTCCTCATCACTGCAGCTACAAAACACTGGGCTGAAGTGGCTGCCCTGGAAGCAACCGGATTCGGCACATCTGTTATCATGTGCCCTGCAGAGGCAGGCATCGAGAAGTTCGTAGGCCCTGAAGAAACACCAGACGGAAGACCGGGAGTTTACATCCAGATATGCACTTTCGGATATGAGCCTCTGGAGCACCAGCTTCTCGAGCGTCTCGGGCAGTGCGTCCTCACCGCCCCGACAACAGCTGTTTTCAACGGCCTGCCCGATGCTGAGAAGCAGTTTAACGTAGGCTTCAAACTCAAGTTCTTCGGTGACGGCATGGAATCCGAGAGAGAGATATCCGGCCGCAAGATGTACAGCATCCCAATCATGGAAGGAGACTTCCTCGTAGAAGAGAACATCGGCGCGGTTGCAGGTATTGCAGGCGGTAACTTCTTCATCTTTGGTGACAGCCAGATGACCGCGCTGACAGCGGCAGAGGTTGCAGTGGATGCGATCAAGGAACTGGAAGGCACAATTACCCCGTTCCCTGGCGGGATCGTCGCCAGCGGCTCCAAAGCCGGTTTCAACACCTATAAGTTCATGAAAGCAACAGCAAACGAAAAGTTCTGCCCGTCCATCAGAGATAAAGTCGAAGGTACCCAGATCCCGGAGGGCGTAAAGGCGGTATATGAGCTCGTCATCAACGGTCTTGACGAAGAATCCATCAAAAAGGCAATGAAGGCAGGTATCGCAGCAACTGTCGCAGTTCCCGGTGTCTCAAAGATCACCGCAGGAAACTACGGTGGAAAGCTTGGGAAATATCAGTTCCATCTGAAAGATCTCTTGTGAGGTTCTTTCTTTATTCTCATTTTTCTTTTTTCAATCAACTATGTAGTTGTAGTTGCTTTAAATTCAGGCAGAACCGGGCAAACTTGGCCACCTGCAAATCCTGCATTTGTAGAAGTTCAGACCCGCTTCCGCTAGTTGTAGAAACTTTGACCAAATACACAGGAGCTGCGACGAAGTTTGCGGCAACCTGCCGGATGTCTCGCTGATTAGCAAAAAATGAGAGTTCCAGACTCATTTTAAGACAACATAGACTTACATTACCGTACGAGTAAAATAGCAATAATTCGCATAGATACCATACGAAACAATTATGGTTCAGATAGACAAACTCCACAAGCTTCTGAAAAATACCCCTCTTAATGCATTTATTGGCTGGACACTGGTTTTGCTGCTGGCACTGCTTGGAATAGGTAACTTCATCTATGGCAGATTCATTTGGACCATACTGATCGCCTTTGTTATAAGCATAACAATAACACCTGCCATCAGAATGCATAAACTTTCAATAATGCCTTCGTGGTATTTTATTTTCATTGCCATCATGCCGATAATTGGAAGTTCCACTGCCTGGTTCTTCTTTTCCACCAGCATCCCGTTCTACGTTTCGGTTGCAACCATTGCACTGCTTATGGCTGCTGAGATTAACTGGTTCAGTTCGGTAAAGATGAACTACAAGTTTGCAATACTGCTTGTTATCGTCGCAACACTTGCAATATCAGGACTGTGGCACCTTATAGAATGGCTGCTGGACATGTATCTTGGAACCAGTTATCTGCTTACCGGACAGACCCCTGATGCCATCAATGATGCCGTTATGCACCAGTTCATCTATGCTACAATAGCTGGGATTGCGGCAGGGGTATTCTTCGGATGGTATTTCAGATCAGCTAAAAACACGGACATTGTCGATATTCCAACCAACATATCGATGGGAACAGATGATTATATTACACACAGACCTCCAGCTCCCATACGAAGACTTCTGGGCATTTCCAACGAAAAACAGGTAATAGCAGCAAGAGTGATGCAGGCAGGACTGGCAATATTGCTGGTATTTGGAGTGTTCAGAAAGGACCTGTCCACCACCGTGAATGCAGCAACAGGACTTATTCTCATTTTTGTGCCCCATATAATCACACGCAAATATAACATCAAGCAGGATACAGGACTTGTACTGTGGCTAACATTGGCCATTTTCCTGCATACAGTGGGGACATTTGCATTCTATGACAACATTGACAAATGGGACCATGTTACTCATGCACTTTCAGCAAGTGTGGTTGCAGCAGCCGGATATACTATCATAAGAGCCATCGATATCTACGTTGATGATATCTACATGCCGCCGGGAGTGCTCTTTATTTTTATTCTCATTTTTGTACTTGCAATGGGAGTTGTATGGGAAATGATCGAGTTTTTGAGTGATGAACTAACATCAAGACTTGGTTATAATGCCATACTCGCCCAGCACGGTATTGGTGACACGATGATGGATCTGATGTTCGACCTTTTCGGAGCTGTGCTTGCAGCAACATGGGGAACTGCCTATCTGTCTGATATATCCTACAGGCTGGCAGCTAAGTTTGATGAGATGGAAAACTTGAAAAATAGAAAATAGAGAAGGATTGTTGGATTCCTGATCTTAAATTCAAAATTGAAATTGAGATGAGGTCTTAGCTGTCTAACCCAGTCCAAGAGCTGCAAGACCTGCACTTATTCCGTTATGGATCATTTCCTGTGGATCGATACCCGTTACCTCAAGCATGACATAGACTCCCAGGAAGGTGCCGATCATGCTTCCAACATTTGCAAGGGCAGCCACCAGTATGACCCTGAACACATTGTTCTTCATCATGTCGCCGGTTGACTCGATATCCGCCATTCCCTTAAAATCGTCTGTTGTCGGATTACGGTATTTCGCCTCGGTCAGTCCGGCAAACCAGCCCGCAGCCATCATCGGGTTCAGGGATGTCAGCCATGCAACCGAAAAGGCTGTCAACACTGAGTAGGGATGACCTCTTGCAATGATGGTTCCGGCGGCGCTGAGCACACCGTTGATAACGAACCACCAAGCAAAGGCCAGCATCATGGTCTCAAGTGGCACGCCTGAAATTATCAGTAATGCGAAAGTTGCAAGAGCAACGCCTACAATTAAAAAACCAAAGAGCTTCATAACACTGAAACGCTTTTTTGGCGCCTCTGTATCATATTCGATCCTGGGAAGGGTACTGGGGTCCTTAAGGTAACTCTGGATACCCGCCCTGTGCCCTGCACCAACGACAGCGACTATCTTCTTGCCTCCCCCCGCTGCAGCCTTCAGGAGATTTCTGGCCATATAGGCATCCCTCTCATCAATGAGGACCTTGACGGCATTGGGGGAGGTCTCCCTGAATTCCTCAACGAGCAGGGAAACGATGTCCTGGTTGGTGATGGTGTCCATATCGATATCCCTGGTGCCGCCGATACCAAGAACGGCGGCGATGAGCCCGGCAAGCATTTTCAGCTTCTCGGTGAAGCCCATCTTGCTCCAGAAACGCTGGAGGGTCACCTGCACATTCCTGTCTATAAGCAGTACCCGGGCACCATTTGCCTCTGCCGCGTCCATGGCACTGATCATCTCGGCACCGGGCTGGATACCCATCTCGTCAGCGAACTTCTTCTGCACATGGGCCAGCAGCATATGTATTATATAGAAGTATACCTTGCCTTCATTCAGCAATTCCTTCACAGGGATGGCCGTGTTCTCAACATTGCCCTTTAGTGAATCATACCTTGGCCTGCACAGCTCAACTGCCACAATATCAGGCTTTTCACGTTCTATTGTGCTGACAACCTCCCTGACACTTTTCTCGGAGACGTGAGCCGTTCCCACGATTATGATCTCGGAAGGTGACCCTGAAACAGAATCTGCTGAAATTTCAGTTTCCAAGAATGATTCAGGGGTAACGACATCCCTTACAACGTCAAATTCTGTCTTCTCTGGTGCGGAAGAAACATCGCTGTTCTGCAGGTAGATGCTGCTCGAATCATTCAGATCATATCCACTGTGCACACCCTGGGAATCATCAAAATTACTTGATCCTGTCAATTATTATCCTCTTGAACTGTTTTGAACTTATTCATTCAGCAACATCATCGTACGCATAAGATCCGATCTTGAAAGAATGCCTGCCAGCTCATCGCCGCTTACTACCAGCAGACGCCCGATGTTATTTGTAGTCATGACCTTGAACGCATCGGATGCTGTGTCCTCGGGGGATACCGAAATTATATCCCGGGTCATAATATCAGACACAAGGGTTGCAAAACGGTCGTGCGGAAGGATGTTACGTATATCTGTAAATGTCACAATCCCTTTTAAAGAGTTGCCCTGGATCACAGGATAACCCAGATGCTTGTGCTCGAACATGAACTTCGCAAGTTCTTCCACAGTAATGTCCGGTGGCACGGAAACAACATCTTCTGTCATGATTTCCCTGACACTGTACTTTTCCAGAAGTATGGAAATGGTGGTTGATTTATCCTCCTCTGAAGCACCGATATATACAAAAAATGCTATCAGGATCAGCCATGGATTGGGGATCAGCAGTCCCAGGATCCCCATCAGAAAGGCAAACATCTTCCCAAAACTGGCAGCATAATGAGTGGCCTTGATGTAACTCATCCTCTTTGCATACCATGCCCTGAGCAAGCGCCCGCCGTCCATGGGGAATGCAGGAAGCAGGTTGAAGAGCCCGAGAAGTATATTGATAGAACCCAGAATATAGAACATCTGCCAGATAGACGTTCCTGCGTATCCCGGAACAGAGGAAGTTACAATATAGTTCGCCCCGAGCAGCATCGCACCGATAACAAGACTTACCAGAGGACCCGCAAAGGCCATTCTCAGTTCCTGGGAGGGAACCCTGGGGATCTCCTCCATGGAAGAAACACCACCAAACAGAAGTAAAGTGATATCCCTGATCTCAACACCATAACTCTTTGCAATATAGGAATGACCGAGCTCATGTAATAGTATACAGACAAAAAGCAGGATGGTTGTAAGCAGAGACAGAGCATAGTTAAGAATAAGCGGCTCAGTTCCTGCAAAACCAAACGGTGCCTCGTTGGTGGAGAAGACCAGAGCAAAAACAGGCAGGATCAGCAGAAAAGTGATATGAAGTTTTACAGGTATTCCCATTACACTCCCGATCTTGAACGATGACTTCATGCCTTAATGTTAGATAAGCTTCGTATATAATTTTATCCGGGAATGAGGCGCAGAACATTGAATCTGGAATATAGTTTTTTAATACTTTCACCATGCTTGGATCATGTGTATATATATTGCAGACAGATCACTGTCCAGCACAGGCTTGGTGCACACACGTCTTACGCGTTTCAAGACATGGTGTCATCAGCCTTTCCCCTCTTGGCTTTTATCAAGATCATCAAGGGCTTTTCCCAGATCACCAATGAACATGTCAATGATCTCAATATTAAGATGGGGCATGATCACCAGCCTCAATGCCTTTTGGTCCTGGGTAATGGAAACGTGCCAGCCGTATTCCCTTGAAAGCCTTGTGCGAAGTGCCGCAGGATGAGGGACATCCAGTGCCACAACATTCATTACAGGATCGATTACCGGCCGGATCCCGATATCCTTTGCACTTTTCACAAGATATCGGGTAAGATTCATGCACCTGCTGACTATCTTTGTGTATCCTTCCTTACCAAGTAACTTCATTACCGCATAGGTCGCTGCAACAGCAGCCCCACTTCGGGTTCCGGTCAGGGTGTACTGGGTATCGACAGTAAGGTAGGGTGCGTGAACCCTCAGATTATCAATATACCCAAAATCCCTGAAGAGCAGGACTCCCGAAGGAATGGTGCCAAGACCCATCTTGTGAGGATCTGTTGCTATCGAGGTAACCCCCGGAAGTGAAAAATCGAACCTGTGTTCCCCAGGAAGAAAAGGTATCACAAAACCGCCAAATGCTGCATCGATATGCAGGGGAAGGTCCTTAGATACCGCAAGGTCCGATATCACTTCTATGGGATCTACCTGGCCAAACTCTGTCGTGCCCGCAATTGCGACCAGCCCAACAGTATGCTCATCTATCAGAGATTCCATTGCTTTAACAGAAACTTTCATTTCATGGTCCAGATTCGCCTTTCTGACCTCTATACCAAGTATATCGGAAACCTTGTCAAAAGAAAAATGAGCTGATGCAGGAACCACGATATTCTGCCTGGCCTTTGGGCTGTCACATGATCCATTATCTCTTAATCTATTATCTCTTGAAAAATTACGCATTGCGCGCACAGCCTGTATATTGGATTCAGTCCCGCCGGTTGTAAGGTATCCTTCAGCGGAATTACAACCGTATATCCCGCCCAGCATCAGGATTATTTCTTTTTCCATATCATGGGTTCCCCTGAAAAGACCGAAATCACCCATATTCGATTCAATGAACTGCATATGAGCCTTGACAGCTATTTCATGCGGGTAGGTGCACATGGAGCTGAGGACACGCTGGTATCTGAAGTCCTTTTTTTTTGCATTGCCAAGAAGAGAGAAGATTTCCTCTTCGCTTAATCCGATTTCGTTCATTTGCACTGCACACATGAATATTATCAGATATTTAAAACCATTGTATCTGAAAAAGAAAGTTAAAGAATAAGTAGTCTTAGACTATTGTATTAGTCTTGGATCTCTGGAACTGTTCATTGTTCTGTTGTATTTTATTTTTCTGTTGTATTCTATTGTCATCAGGTCCTGTTTCCAGGAGGGCTACCCCATTGTTTCTACTGGAAGACTGATTTTTATTGCTGCCTATTGTAAAAGTAATCTTTATATATTATTAAGCATATACTTACACAACCAGATTTTTTTTGAAATTTTAAAAAAAGTGTTTAACATCTTTTTTTGCTTTCCAGTTGAAACCGCAGGGTCTCTCTGGTTTATAAATGCTCCAGTTGAAATAAGGGGGTTTAACTCCACAGGAAACTACATGGTTTATATTAAGCTGGGTTTTGAATATAGCATGTTCTTGTAAAATGTCTACCGATGCTTTTATTATAATTGTTAGCTTAAAACTTTTTTAGTTCCACTTGAAGTAAAGGGGTCTAAACCATAAGCATTAATAACCTACTTTTCGTATGTATCCTTTGGAACAAGAGAGGTGGATGAAAAACGCTCTAGTATCTTTACAGTTCACGTTCCCTAAATAATGCAACAGCCTTTTTACTGAATGGACAGGGTGACATAAAAATGCAAAACAAGTCGTTGGATGGTTTATTTCAGGAATTGTTGGAAAGCGAACCTATCTTCAAGAACAAGGAGGTTCTAAGGCATTCCTACACTCCGGATTCTTTGGTTCACAGGGATGATCAGATCAATAGTCTTGCTTCTATTCTGGTTTCTGCTTTAAGGGGCGATACCCCTTCAAACATTCTTATTTATGGTAAGACAGGTACAGGAAAAACTGCTGTTACCCGCCATGTGGGTATTGAGCTCGAAAGAAAAGGCGAATCCCTTGGTACATCATGTAAAGTGGTATATCTCAATTGCGAGGTAATAGATACCCAGTACAGGTTACTTGCCAATCTTTCAAGGCAGTTTGGTGAGGATGTCCCTATGACCGGATGGCCCACAGATCAGGTATTTGCGAAGTTCAAGGAAGCCATTGATTCTGAAAAGCAGGTTATTATCATAATTCTTGATGAGATAGACAAGCTGATCAAGAAAGGCGATGATGTTCTTTATAACCTCTCCCGCATAAACACGGATCTCGCACATGCAAAGGTAAGTATGATCGGTGTTTCCAACGATCTGAAATTCACCGAATTCCTGGATCCCAGGGTAAAGAGCTCACTGGGTGAGGAAGAGATAATCTTTCCTCCTTATGATGCGGACCAGATTAGTGATATTCTTCATGAAAGGGCCCAGATCGCATATAAGGAGAATGCGCTCGATGAGATGGTGATCCCTCTCTGTGCTGCGTTCGCTGCCCAGGAGCATGGTGATGCAAGACGTGCGCTGGACCTCCTAAGGGTTGCGGGCGAGATTGCAGAACGCGAGAACAAGCCAAGGGTCGAGGAACAGCATGTAAAGAATGCGCAGGAGAAGATCGAAGTAGATCGCGTGGTAGAGGTCGTGCGCACGCTTCCAACCCAGTCCAAGCTTGCTCTCTATAGTGTCATACTCTTGCGCAACAACGGCTACAGGAACGTCACGACAGGTGAGGTCTACAATGTTTACCGCCAGCTTTGTATCAATGTTGATATGGATATCCTGACCCAGCGCAGGGTCACCGATCTGATGTCCGAGCTGGATATGCTGGGCATAGTGAACGCTGTGGTGGTAAGCAAGGGCAGGTACGGCAGGACAAAGGAAATAGTCCTGAGCGTCCCAATAACAAGCACAAAGAAAGTTCTCTTCGAGGATTACAGGCTAAAACCGCTGGATGGTTTCAAGCCCGTAATGACGACTCAGCTGCATCTATGATATGATCAGAAGCTTGGGAGCATCAGTCTCAGATACCCCACATAAGGTATTCTGTACTCTGCTACGCCTATCACCCATTCTTCCTTCACGGGCAGGAGATAACTTACCTGGCCCTGCTGGTCGTAGTATCTGTTCGTTATTTCGTTGTCTCCCTTGGTGATATAACCTGAATGGGGTGCAACCGGCCCTCCTTCCCACATGGGCTCTCCCTCCCCTACAAAATACATTGCCCTGTGGATGATGGGGGTTACTCCTTCCCTCCCATATGGTCTGTACAATATTACATCTCCGTAATTTCCGAAGGATATGTGACCACCCATGCCTTCTTCATAGGTCACGATCTCGGTCCGGTCGATACTTTTGATGAAAATGATATCACCGATGTTCATATGTGGTTCCATGCTCCCGGATTCAACAGCAACCATCGGGGTCCACATCCCGAACACCACCTGTGAGAACGAGGCAAATACAAACACGGCTAAGAACACCGATAAGATATCGCGGGCAAGTGATACGTAAAACCTGTCACTTTCTTTAAAGGCCTTATATTTTTCTTTCAAGGTCATTTTTTCCTGCCTCAGGTAGAATACAAAAGGATATTTTAGGATTAGGAATATACTAGCAGCCAATAAAATCTTAACGTATGGATTATTACTTATCCTGTCTATTATAGAATCCATAATCCTTTCAAACTCTTCCGCCGATCCACCATGAATGAAGTTGATGTACTTACATTTTTCATAGAAGAAGGTTACCAGATAAGTCCTGAAGCAGTGGAAATCATATGTTCCCATCCTTCCCCGGAGAAGCTGATACGCCATGTACTTGAAAGGATCGATGCGTCTGTACTTGTGGTCGGTGCCGAACATATAGATCATGAACCCTTCGGCGATAATGGCAACGCACCTGCTGATACGCTCATAATCCAGGCTGCCATGCCTTTATTTCAGGTTTTGTTACACAATGATCGTTCATTATCTGACAATCCGGTATCTGTAATTTCGGACATCTCTGATAATTCCACCTGTGTGGGTGAATACATGGAATTTGTCCAGTTCTTCAGGAACCGGTATAGCAGGTTAAGTGAGATCATACGCCCAAGGATCAATGCAAGGCCTATCGAGAGCCTCAGCAAGAACCGCTCTCCCGGCATGCGGGGAGGCAGGGATATGGGTGAAGTATCTATCATTGGAATGGTGTCCGATATCAAGAGCACCAGCAATGGCCACAAGATCCTGGAAGTAGATGACCCCACCGGTTCATTCTCGGTGCTCGTGCGTATGGCAGATAAGGAGCTCTATGAGCAGGCTATGCATCTGGTGCTTGATGAAGTGGTGGGTTTTTCCGGCAGCCTGACAAATGACGGAAAGCTGATGATAGCACAGAAGATAATCCTGCCCGACCTGCCCAACACCATGGCCAAAAAGAGTGGCAGCTACGGAAAAGCAGTTCTTACTTCCGATGTACATATAGGCAGTTCCACATTCATGGAGGAGCCGTGGGAGCGTTTTATAGATTTTCTCAGGGGGGATACTGATAATGAGGCCCTTGCTGCTATCTCTGAAGAAGTTCGCTACCTTGTGGTTGCAGGCGACCTGGTCGACGGCGTGGGCATATATCCGGGGCAGGAGCATGAGCTCAGCATCCCGGATGTGTATGACCAGTACAGGAAGGCTGCTGAATATTTCAATGAGATACCAGAACACATAAGGGTCATCATTTCTCCTGGTAACCATGATGCTGTACGCCAGGCTGAACCCCAGCCAAAATTGCCTGAGTGTATCAGGGCCGATTTCCCGTCCAATGTTACCTTTGTGGGCAATCCTGCTATGGTGGATCTGGATGGTACGAAGATACTGATCTATCACGGGCGCTCCATCGATGATCTGGTTGCGGCAGTGCCAGGTGTGTCATACAGCGCACCTACCAGGGGTATGGTCGAGATGATGAAGTTCAGGCACCTGTCACCCATTTACGGGAGCCGTGTTTCCATTGCGCCTGAAAAGAACGACCCCTTTGTGCTCAACCAGGTGCCCGATATACTGCATTGCGGTCATGTACACACTCTGGGTGTGGAATGGTACAAGAACGTGCTGCTTATAAACTCAGGAACGTGGCAGGGCCAGACCGAGTTCCAGAAAAGGATGAATGTTGTACCGACACCATGTCAGGTACCTGTTGTTGACCTTGTAACTTATAAGACAAGCATTCTCAGGTTCGACTGACAGGTTTTTCCATGAGTCCTAGGAGCGAGCAGCCTTAAGTTCAACGCTTGATTCTGGCGCTTTGTTCGAAAAATCAGAAAAATCAATTTGTTTGGAGATATCCAAAATTCATTGAAGCAGTAAGTTATATATACAATATAGCATTTCAATAAATATCGAAACACTGTTTGGTGAAGTTTTCTAAACCAGGAATAAAGAAGAGATATATATGGAGATAATTTTTATTACCGGCTTACTTGTTACAGGACTGGCTGTCGGGCTTGCCGCTGGTCTTCTGGGTGTAGGCGGATGCTTTATTATGGTTCCTGTCCAGTTTTGGGTTTTGACACACATGGGAGTAGATCCTACTATTGCAATACGTATTGCCTTTGGCACCAATCTTGCTGTGGTTCTCCCAACAGCGATCAGTGGGGCTTACGGGCACAATAAAAAAGGAGCTGTGCTCTGGAAACAGGCAGCGTATCTTGGAGCATCTGGATTCTGTGGTGCTATTGCAGGAGCTTATGTTGCCAGCAATCTCCCTGGAGATGTGCTCAAAACAGCATTTGGTCTTGTAATACTTCTGGGTGCTGTAAGGATGCTGACTGCCAAACCACCACACATCGACGAAGAGATAAGCGAATCTCCTGTATTATATGCAGCTGCGGGGATTTTCCTTGGACTTGTATCCGGAATAATAGGTATTGGTGGAGGAGTTGTAATGGTTCCTGTTATGGTAATGGGACTGAAATTCCGAATGCATCAGGCAGTGGGTACCTCCACGGCGGTAATGGCTCTCACTGCCATTGGCGGAATTCTTTCATATATGTATAACGGCTGGAATGTTACAGGTCTGCCTGCTTATTCCCTGGGCTATGTGAATATGCTTCAGTTTGTACTTCTGGCAGGTACCAGCGTACCAATGGCATATGTTGGTTCTAAAATCGCACACAGATTATCTCATAAGAACCTCAGGAATCTCTTCATTATAGTGATGCTGTACATGGGATTGAAGATGATTGGAGTTTATGGCTGGCTGGGGCTGCCTCTATAATTTTCAATTGTGAATGTCCCATATCTGCCCGGGACAGATGGCAACATAATGCCTGAAATCTGTTGATTTATATGGCCTGAGCATCCCGCCATAGGTTTCTAGTGCCTTCCCTGCTGCCGGCAGGATGATTCGCAGACATGTATCAAGTCACACATTGAACATCCATGGAATCTATTATCTACTATGGTGCTATAGACAAAAGGCTATAGACAAAAGAAAAGATTTTAGCATCAGGTGGTTTACATGGATTATATCAGTGACTTTTTCGGATTCATGAAAAAAGCGACAACAGCAGTCCAGACGGTGGATGCCATAAAAGAACGTCTGGATGCTGAGGGTTTTGTGGAATTGAGTATGGCAAAGCCCTGGGATTTGAATACATCAGGGAAATACTATCTGACACCCTACCCTTCCATGCTGGTGGGCTTTACCATGGGAAGTGACCAAGGTCTGACAGGAGGACTGAGGATCATTGCTGCTCATACGGACAGTCCCGGATTCAGGATCAAACCCAGCCCCGAGCTGAACAGTGAGGGAATGCTTACACTGAATGTGGAGCGCTACGGCAGCCCTATTCTGAATACGTGGTTCGACCGTCCCTTATCCATTGCCGGAAGGATAGCTGTAAGGTCCGATGAGGTGCTGAAGCCTGAAGTGATCCATCTGGATCTTCAGAGACCGATACTTATCATACCCAGTCTGGCAATCCACATGAACCGCGAGGCCAATAAAGGTGTAGAGATCAAGGTGCAAAAAGAAATGCAACCTCTTCTGACCGGGCTGATCGAAGGTGAGATCAGGGACAACTATCTTCTGGATCTGGTTGCAAGGGAAGCGGGGGTTGATCCCGGGGATATTCTGGACATGGACCTGAATGTCTATTGTTGTGAAGAAGGAATGCTGGTTGGCTCAAAAGGGGAATTCGTCTCCTGCCCGAGGATCGATGATCTGTCCATGGTATATGCTTCTGTGGAAGCTCTTGCAGGATCGAAGCATAAGGAAGGGATCAGCATTGTGGCATTCATGGACAATGAAGAGATCGGCTCCATGACCAGGCAGGGCGCAGACTCCATATTGCTGAGCAGCATTCTGGAAAGGATCCGTATGGGAACAGAACAGGGGTCCTCCTCACAGCTGATGGACTGCTTTGTGATCTCGGCTGATGGGGCCCATGGATTCCATCCCAATTACAGTGAAAAGAGCGATATCACCAACAGGCCGGTAATGAACAAAGGAATGACCATTAAGATCAGTGGGAAGCGTTCCTATGCATCGGAAGTGGAGACAATTGCAGCTTTCCAGCAACTGTGTGACATAGCAGGTGTGAAATACCAGAAATTCGTGAACCATTCGGACCAACCGGGAGGAACGACCCTGGGCCCCCTGCTCAGCAAATACCTGCCCGTCCATGTGGTGGATGTGGGTGTTCCGATGCTGGCAATGCATTCTGCCAGGGAACTGATGGGCAAACAGGACTTCCTGGATTCCATTGAGGTGTTCAGGACATTTTTCCAGTTAGGGGGATGAAACATATTATGATAAAGTTATATTCCTCATTACCTGCCCAGCACATACACATACTTTATATATACTGAAATTTTAACTAAACCAAAATGTCCAGAAGAAAACAAAAGGTCCATGATATTACAGACTTCAAGAGCCTCCTGAAAAAACAGGGCTACAGTCTTGCTGGCAGGCACTCGGCGGTGAAGACATGCCTGTGGCTTGGAAGGGCTATCAAGGGTGAAGGTGAGTGCTATAAGTCCGTCTTTTATGGTATACAGTCACACCGCTGTCTCCAGATGACGCCTACGCTTATGTGTAATCAGAAATGCCTCCACTGCTGGAGACCTACGGAGATCGATGTACCCATGCCCACGGGCTGGGACTCTCCAGTGGAAATAGTGGGGTCAAGCATCGATTGCCAGCGGAAGTTGATCTCCGGTTTCGGGGGTTCAGCTCCCAGGGAGCTCTGGATGGAGGGAAACGAACCACGCCATGCGGCCATATCCCTTTCAGGGGAGCCCACGCTTTTCCCGTATCTTCCGGAACTTGTCGAGGAGTTCAGAAAACAGGGTTTCACAACCTTTGTGGTGAGCAATGGCACCGTTCCTGAGATGATGGAAAAGATAAACCCGTCACAGCTTTATATGAGTCTGGATGCACCGGACAGGCAAACCTATGAGAAGGTCTGCAACCCAAAGTCCCCGCAACTCTGGGGCAGGATAGACCGGTCCCTTGGAATATTGCGGGACAAGGATACAAGAACCGTCATACGCATAACCCTCATCAAGGATCTGAACATGTTCGACCCGGAAGGCTATGCGGAGCTTATAAAAAAAGCAGAGCCTGACTATGTAGAGGTCAAGGCTTACATGCACCTTGGTTTTTCCAGGATGAGGCTCCCGCGCGAGGCCATGCCTTCCCACGAGGAAGTGCTTGAATTCTCCAGGAAGGTCGCAGAGCACCTTGGCTACAAGGTCGCCGGCGATGTTGAGGTGAGTAGGGTGGTCCTGCTTTCCAGGGACGGCTCGGTATCACATCTTGTCTGAATGGCGTGTAAGTCCAGTGTACAGTACCTGTCACAATCTATATTTATAGTCAGGTGTACATATGCACCACAATCGAATAGAACATATGGAATTATCATAGTTCACTTCAGCCGCGGAGTTTTTCCAACATGCCAGAACAATCTGCTCATTCTAAGTACGAATTCAAGAAACATTTAGAGGAACTGCGAACCAAGAAAGGCCGCGGTACCGAACTGATATCACTTTATATCCCACCTACCAAACAGATATCCGATGTCACCTCCCAGCTCAGGTCAGAGCACGGCCAGGCATCCAACATAAAATCCAAGGTTACAAGGGACAATGTCCAGGGTGCTCTGGAATCCTTATTATCAAGGCTCAGGTATGTGGAAGTTCCTGAGAATGGCATCGTCTTCTTTACAGGTGCAGTGGACATAGGAGCCAACAAGACAAGCATGGAGTCCATGATAGTCGACCCTCCACAGCCTATTGTGACCTACAGGTACCACTGCGATTCCTCATTCTACCTTGAGCCACTCGAGGAAATGCTAAGGGATGCCAAGACCTTTGGTCTGCTTGTGCTTGACAGGAGGGAAGCCACGGTAGGCCTGCTGGTAGGCAAGCACATCGAACCATACAGGCACCTTACATCCGCAGTTCCTGGAAAACAGAGAAAGGGCGGCCAGAGTGCCCACAGGTTCCAGCAATTAAGGCTCATCGCCATCCACGACTTCTATAAACGTATCGGTGATGCTGCGAGCGAGGTGTTCCTGACAGTGGACCATAAGGATTTTGAGGGTATACTCCTCGGGGGCCCTTCACCGACCAAGGAAGAGTTCGAGGCCGGAGAATTCCTGCATCATGAACTGCAGAAGAAGATCCTCGGCCTGTTCGATATTGCATATACCGATGAGTATGGTCTTTCTGAGCTTGTCAACGCTGCCAGTGAGAGACTTGCGGACATTGACCTGATGGTCGAAAAAAAACTGATGCAGCGTTTCTTTGCTGAGCTTGTTTCCGATTCAGGAAAAGCAGCCTATGGTGAGGCCCAGGTAAGAGACAACCTGAACATAGGTGCCGTGGAAGTATTGTTGATATCCGAAGGTCTCAGGGCCGAGCGCCTGACGCTGCGATGTCCAACGGGCGATTATGAGGAAAAGGTAACCAGGAAATTCACACCCGGGGAACAAATGGAATCTGCAGGACAGTGCCCCAAATGCGGAAGCAACCTTGAGATAGTTGAAAGGATTGACATAGTGGATGAGCTGTCCGAACTTGCGGACCAGATGGCCACTGAGGTGGAATTCATCTCAACGGACTTCGATGAGGGTTCCCAGCTGTTCAATGCCTTTGGAGGAATAGTTGCGATACTGCGGTTCAGTACAGGTGTGTAAGCTCATTTTGAGGTGTTATCTTGTTCCTTGAATTCAAAAGACAGGTTAGTTCAGCTCTGACAGATGCCCTTGCATCAATGGGATTCCAGGTGGATGATCTGGGGCTTGAACCTTCCCAGCATGCAGATATTGCTTCAAAGGTCGCTTTCAGGCTTGCAGCGCAGGCAAAGCAGAATCCCGGAGAGCTTGCCGGACGGATAGCTGAGGCAATATTCCTGCCGGATGATTCCCTTATCGGCAAGGTCAGCGCGGTGGGTCCTTATATAAACATAGATGTAAGCAGGAGCTATATCGATGATACCGTTTTCATGATAAGGAAGGAGGAAGGCGGATTTGGCGGAGGCTTCTGCCAGGGAAGGATATTGCTGGAGCACACATCTGCAAACCCGAACGGGCCCCTTCACGTAGGCCATATCCGTAATTCCGTAATCGGCGACACTCTCAGG
The DNA here is from genome assembly GCA_016932675.1 of Methanosarcinaceae archaeon. Classification (GTDB taxonomy): domain Archaea; phylum Halobacteriota; class Methanosarcinia; order Methanosarcinales; family Methanosarcinaceae; genus Methanolobus. The sequence goes on from JAFGCK010000141.1 coordinate 31,899, forward strand.
CGTGTTCTCAAGCGGGCGGGCTACGATGTCGAGACCCAGTACTATGTCAATGACATGGGGCGGCAGATAGCTATTGTTTCATGGGCCCTTTCACAGTTCGAATTCGACACCACCAGAAAGCCTGACCATGCGATCGCTGATGTTTACATAAAGGCCAACGCAGAGCTGAGCGCACACCCTGAAAAGGTATCCGAGATCGACAGCCTTATGCAACAGGTGGAAAAAGGTGATGAGGCGACCATCAAGAGCTTTGATGAGGCTGTTGCTGTTGCGGTGAACGGTATCAGGGAAACCCTGTTGCGCATGAATGTAGATCACGACAGTTTTCCCCACGAGTCCGGCTTCGTCCGCTCTGGCGCTGTTTCCCGTATAGTCGAGGAAGTTAAGGCTACCGGCAGGACAAAGGTAGATGGTGGTGCCCTTGTTGTGGACCTCTCTGATTACGGTTTTGAGAAGTCGCTGGTGATCCAGCGTTCTGATGGCACGTCCCTCTATACTACGCGTGACCTTGCTTACCATGAATGGAAGGGCGAAAGGGCTGACAGGATGATAGATGTCCTGGGAGCGGACCACAAGCTGATATCCGGACAGCTCAAGGCAACCCTGAATGCAATAGGCAAGCGTGAACCGGAGATCGTCATATTTGAGTTCGTTTCCCTTCCTGAAGGTTCCATGAGCACCCGCAGGGGCAAGTTCATCTCTGCTGATGAGCTGCTTGACAAGATAGAGGAACAGGCCTATGCTGAAGTGGATAAGCGCCGCCCTGAGATGCCCGGGGACTTCAAGAAAGATGTCGCAAGGAATGTGGGCATTGGCGCCATAAGGTACGATATCCTAAAGGTCTCACCTGAAAAATCAACGGTTTTCGACTGGAAGGAAGCCCTTGACTTTGAGAAGCAGGGAGGGCCCTTTATCCAGTATTCACATGCACGTGCATGTAATATACTCAGGAAGGCGCAAGAGGATGGTCTCTGGGACCCTCCCAGGCCTGTGGACCCCTCGCTGCTTGTAGAGGATACGGAAGTGGACCTCATAAAGAAGATGGCATCCTTTGACAGCGTTATAGAGGCATCTGCAAGGGAATTAAAACCAAATTCAGTGGCCATATATGCAAGGGAGCTTGCAGAGTCCTTCAACCAGTTCTACAGGCTTGTGCCCGTCATAGGTGCAGAGGATGAAGAACTGAGGGCTGTCAGGCTTGCTCTGGTGGACTGTGCCAGGATAGTGCTTGCAAATGCACTCGATACACTTGGGATAGCTGCCCCTGAGTCCATGTAAGCAGACCTACTTTATTTTTCTTTTTTTATGAGGTCAAGTATCCATCTGCTTATCCCGGGCGCCACATTGCCACACCTTCGATAGAACTCAAGTTCAAATCCCATATCCTCACACCTGCCGACAATTCCGGGAATGTCTTCTCTGGGTTTGAATGTATAGAAATGAACATGCCCTCCTTTCCTGACCTTTGAGGAAATGCTTCCAAGGAAATGGTCCATGCCATAGGGTGTGGGAACGATCGCCCTGTCAAAATCGGTTTTAAGCATGTTGGGTATGTCGTTGGCATCGGCATTGATAATGCTGACATTCTCTTTTATTTTGTTGAGCCTGCAATTCTCTTTAAGACACCTGCAGGCATCGGGGTTCATTTCTACTGCAAGCACCTTTGCTCCTGCAGATGCAGAGGGGATTGCAAAAGGGCCAACGCCTGCAAATGGAATAAGTACCTCCTCTCCGGCCTTTACCTTCGAAGCTATCCTTTTTCTTTCAAATCCCAGCCTTGAATTGAAAAAGGATTTTTTAAGGTCTATTCTGTAGGCAAATCCGAACTCTGTGTGAATGGTCTCTGTGCTGTCACCTGCAATGATCTCAAAATCGGCAACCCTTCTGTCACCTTCAAGTTTTGAGATCTTGTTGAGCACGGCTTTTACATTCTGCATCCTTTTCATGATAGCCCGGGCTATTTCCTGTTTGTAGTTATTCATATTTTCAGGAACTGAAACTATGGCAATATCTCCGATAATGTCAAATCGATCGGAGAGTCGTTCAAGTTCGTTCCCGGGGATCTTGCCCTTCAGTTCGTCTTTTAAGCTCATTTTTTAGTCCGGGTCTCTGATCCATACTTCCAGGGGTTTTAAAGGCCTGGCGATAGACCGGTGTCAGCCCCTGAAGGTAAAATTAAAAAACATCGATCTGCATGTTGCAGGTTATGCACGTTCAGGAATGTACCTGTATTTTCATACCTCACAGTAATTGTTCCTCAGTTTTTCCGTCAATTTGATGTTCTCGGAATAGTCGACCCTCACATCCAGTATCCATACCCCGCCTGCATCGAGTGCTTCCCTCAGTTTTGGCAGAAGCTCCCCGGCGCTCCCGATCTTCACACCCCTTGCCCCGAAGCTCTCTGCAAGCTTAACAAAGTCCGGATTCGTAAAATCAGTGCCGATGGCCTGGTTGAATTCCTTTTTCTCTTGCCACTCTATGAGTCCGTACCCGGAGTCGTTGAAGATCACAACCACAAAACTGCATCCAAGCCTCACGGCAGTCTCAAGCTCCTGCAGGTTCATCATAAATCCCCCATCTCCTGCCACGGCCACTACCTTGCGTTCGGGTTTTAGGAAACTGGCCGCGATGGCGGAAGGGAGTGCGAATCCCATGGCTGCAAGACCGTTGGACATAAAGACGGTGTTTGGCTCATAGGCCGGGAAAAGCCTTCCCACCCAGAGTTTATGGGCACCTACATCGCTGATCAGTATATCGTTCCTTCCGAGGCATTCCCTGACATCATAGATGATCTTCTGGGGTTTCATGGGGAAGGACATGTCGTCCCTGTAGTCCAGAAGCTCGGCTATCATCCTTGAGCGTACCTTCATGAACCTTCCAGGCATCTTTTTCTTGAAATTACAATGGTGGCTTAGCTTGAACAGCGCCTGCCTGATATCCCCCAGCAGCATTATGTCCGGGATATAACTCTCATCTGTCTCAGGATGGTCTGAATGGATGTGTATGATCCTTTTTGCCCCGTCAGGGTTCCAGAACCTGGGACTGTATTCAACGTAGTCGTACCCGACCGTTATCACCAGATCGGCCATCTCCAGGCCGCACATGATGTGGTCCATGTCCTTGATACCCATTGATCCGAGGCTGTGCACGTCATCTGCAGGAATGGCTCCCTTTCCCATGAAAGTGGTGATCACCGGCAGTCCGGAAAAACTGACAAATCTTCGCAGCTCGTTGGAAGCCTCTCCCCTGATAACACCGTTCCCTGCAAGTATGACAGGCATTGAACTCTCCCTTATCATCCCGGAGGCTTTCTTCAGGTCCTGTTCATCATGCATGACAAGGTGCGGATAGCTTTTTTTGAAAAGCGGTCCTTTTGTGCTGTCCTCCCTGGCAACATCCTCTGGAAGCTCTACATGCACTGCTCCGGGCCTGTCCGTTGCAATATCCAGAGCCTTGCGAATGATCTCAGGTATGAAATCCGGCCTTTTTATCCCGGAGTTCCAGCATGTGACCTCTTTGAACATTTCTACGATGTCAATATACTGATGTGACTCCTTGTGTGTCTTCTCAAGTGCCGACTGGCCGGTGATGGCCATCAGTGGCGCCCTGTCAAGATGAGCATCCGCCACCCCTGTGATGAGGTTCGTCGCCCCGGGTCCCAGGGTCGCAAGACATACACCTGGTCTGTGGTTCATCCTTCCGTACATCTCTGCCATGAAGGCAGCACTCTGCTCATGCCGGGTAACAATGAACTTTATCCCGGACCTTGAGAGCGAATCTGTCAGGTCTATGGTCTCCTCTCCGGGAACACCGAATATATACTCAACTCCTTCATTCTCGAGACATTTTACAAAAAGGTCACTACCTTTCATTTCAATACACCTTCAATGACTTGATCTGCATGAATTCCTGCATCCCCACCCGGTACATTTCCCTGCCCAGGCCGCTTTTCTTTACACCTCCGAAAGGAAGGCGGGGGTCGGATGAGACTATATTGTTTATGGCAACAAGACCGGCCTGGATGTCCCTGACAAGGTTCATGGCCCTATCCCTGTCCTCGGTCCAGACGCTGGCCCCCAGGCCAAACCTTGTATTGTTGGCCAGTTCGACTGCCTCTCTCTCATCATTAAAAGTGATGATAGGTGCCACAGGTCCGAAAGTCTCTTCCTGGAGTACAGGGGCATTTTCTTTCACGTGTGTGAGTATAGTTGGCATGTAGAAGAAACCGTCACCTTCTGCGACCCCTCCTTCGAGAAGGATGTCTGCACCCATTGATATAGTCTCATCGACCTGCTTCTGCAGTTTGTCCCTCTGTTTCTGGTTTACAAGGGGTCCCATTTTAGTCTTTCTGTCCATGGGATCCCCTACTGTGAGTTTCTCTGTCCTGCTCAGCAAGTCTTCAATAAAATCATCCGCAATACTCCCGGATACAATGAACCTCTTTGCTGCGATACAGCTTTGCCCTGCATTCCGGAACCTTGCCTTAACTGCCTTTTCTGCAGCTTTTTCCACATCGGCATCCTCAAGGACTATGAAGGGGTCGCTTCCCCCCAGTTCGAGTACGAACTTCTTCATATAACGCCCCGCTTCAGCCGATACCTTTTGACCTGCCTGCTCGCTTCCGGTAAAGGACACTGCACTGATCTGGTCCCTGGCTATCAGCCCTGAAGCTCTCTCTCCCCTGATGAGCAGACTCTGGTAAGCCCCCGGAGGAAGCCCCGCCTCGTGGAATACCTTCTCCAGTTCAAGGGAACACATGGGAACATCACTGGAATGTTTGAGCAATATCACGTTCCCGGCAGCTAGTGCAGGGATGGCTGCCCTCATTGCCTGCCAGAAGGGGAAATTCCAGGGCATGATGTTCAGGATGCAGCCCATGGGCTCATAGAGGAAACCTGATGTCCGGGCATCCGTATCCACAAATTCGGCTGCAAGGAATTCTTCGATGTTGCGGGCAAAGACCTCACACAGCCAGGCACATTTGTCTATTTCCGCAAGGGACTCGGTAACGGTCTTACCCATTTCCCTGGTTATGATCTCAGCCAGTTCCTGTTTTCTCTCCTTCAACACCCCGGCAACATTGTCAAGGTACATTTTCCTGTCAAAGGACGATGTGCTTTTCCAGTCAGAAAAATCCTTTGCGGACAGACCTATCTTCTTCTCCACAGCATATTCAGTGTCCAGTTCAAAATCCCCGATGACCTCTCCTGTAGCAGGATTGACAGATCTGATGCTTTCCATGTTCAATGTCCCCCGGTAAATCCATTTATGCAGGAAATAACCTTAATTACTCCCCTATTTTTTACTTGGGTTTGATCGCATATAAAATGGTTCCAAAGTCTTACAGGGTCTGTGAACATCATGAAAAAGAAGATCAGATCGTAATTTTCAGGTCCCTACGAAACCGGTCTGGGATCTCAGATCATCTTTATCGACTTGATGTTCATGAACTCATAGAACCCATGACTTGAAAGCTCCCTGCCCATTCCGCTTTTCTTTACTCCTCCAAAGGGCAGACAGGCCTCAGGCTTACAGAAGGCATTGATGCCTACCATTCCTGCCTCAAGTTCGGTGGCGATCCTTAAGCCTTTGTCCCTGTCCTGGCTCCACACGCTGGCCCCCAGACCAAAATCGGAATCGTTTGCTATTTCAATGGCTTCCTCTTCATTCTTCACAGTTATTATGGGCGCCACAGGTCCGAATGTCTCTTCTTTCATAACTCTCATATCCCTGCTGACATTAGCAAGGACGGCTGGCGAATACATGTATCCCTCAGATACAATCCTTCCGCCGGGAACCAGGGTCTTTGCACCCTTTGATATTGCATCGCTTACCTGGCTTTCCAGTAACAGTATCTGCCCATCCCTGACCATCGGCCCGATATCCGTTTCAGGGTCCATTGGGTCGCCGACCTTCAGTTTGAGCGTATGTTCCACGAACCTTTCAGTGAATTCCTCTGCCACATCTTCCACCACTATGAAGCGCTTGGCAGCTATACATGTCTGGCCTGTGTTGATGAAGCGGCTGGGGACGCCGACCTTTGCAGCCATCTCCACATTGGCATCCTCAAGGACTATGAAGGGGTCACTGCCGCCGAGTTCCAGTACGAACTTCTTCATGTTGCGGGCAGCAGTTTCAGCTACCTTCTGGCCCGCATCGTGTCCGCCTGTGAATGATACGGCCTTCACCTCATTCTTTGATATGAGAGAGGATGCCGTTCTGCCGTCTATGAGCAGTGTCTGGAAGACACCTTCAGGAAACCCGGCTTCCAGGAAGATCTTTTCTATTTCCAGTGCGCACAGGGGTACATAGCTGGAATGCTTGAGCAGCATGACGTTGCCTCCTGCAAGCACATGTGCTGCCGCGCTGAGAACCTGCCAGAAGGGAAAGTTCCAGGGCTTGATGGCAAGCACCGTGCCCATGGGTTCGTAACGTATCATCGAACCGCATGCTTCTGCTCCTGCAGGCTCTGTTTCAAGCAATTTTTCCGCACTGTCTGCGAAATGATCGAACATATCGGCACATTTTGTTACCTCGGGGACAGACTGTTTGATGGTCTTCCCCATCTCAGCGGTGATGAGCTTTCCATACTGCTGCCTGTTCTTGCGCAGGATATCAGCAAAGCCGTGCAGAAGCTCAGCGCGCCCGGGAACATCGGTCCGTTTCCATTCATTGAACGCTTCAGCAGACTTTCTGAGCATCCGGCTAACCTGCCCGACGGTATGCATTCCAACTTCGCCGATCACTGAACCTGTTGCGGGGTTGATGGATGATAGAGTTTTCATGATCTTTCCCTGTGATACGATTATGGTATAGGATAAATGCTGGATGAATATGAGATAATAGATTCACACATATTTGCTTTTATTGATTCATTGTCTGCGTAAAGGTAAAGATCTCATGTCATGGCTATCTGCACGGCTGCAGGATATTTCTTCATGATGGAATACGCAATGGAGCTACCGACCCAGAGCTTTCCCTGCTGCATACGTCGTATTTTACTCATGTCTCCAAGCAACTGGAGGGCCTTAAGTGCAATGGCATCGTTGAGGTAGCAGCTGTCAGGGACACTCGTGCTATAGAAGAAGATTATAGGCAGTCTGAGTTTGTAGTGAAGCTCCTGAGGAAGATTATCCCGGAGGAACAGCAATGTCCCTTTATCGAAAAGATGCTCGTCACCTGATTTTGTTCTTGAGGCTGGCTTTTCTTCAATAAGGAGCTGAGCCAGGCTTTTGCGCCCGGTGGCTATGCCTTCGTTGATCTTGCTGACCTCCATCCTCATCCAGCGCATGAGGACATCGTCAGTTGCCGGTCTTCTTTCAGGCATTATTTTCCCTTTATTCCTTATACTGGATTGTTAGCTGGCATTGTTTAAAATTGTCTTCTATTTTGCTTGAAATAAACAGAGGAAAGTGCCGCTTGCAGCGGGATGTTGTTTTGTTTTCAGTATCATGATCTTTCTTTCCGGGTTGTGGTTAACTATTTAAACTTTGTGAACTAGTAACATTTATGGGTTTTTCCGGGACCATGAACTGGATGATAAAGTGAGGGAAGTTGATCATGCCTGAAAAATCTTCGATGTCTGAAAGATCCCTCCGACAGGTAAAGGAAGCCGTGCTTGAAACATTTGCACATGAGGATGTCTGTGTGTTCCTCTTTGGTTCAAGGACAAGAGGTGATCCTGGCCGAAGCTCGGATATTGGTATTGGCATTCTGCCCCTGCATCCCTATGATAAAAAAAGTTAACATTGTTGAGAGAAAATTACCTGGGATATTGAAACCGGTAACAATGAAATTTCCAGTGTCAATAGAGATGCTTGTTTTCAGGAAGGATCTCCGTTTCTTTCCTGCCCTTAACGAATAATAATAGCTACAGTGGCCACTGGTAAAACCAATTGAATCAATATACTAATATAAAAAACACCCTTTTATACTTTCCATATCTATTTTGTTGTAGCAAAAAATATCACTTCATTAAGTGATCTAATTTTTTTTAGGGAGGAGACAATGAGCTTAAAAGAGGAGATTAAAGAACGTGCTTTCAAAGAAGGTTTCCAACTTTTTGGTGTTTCGGATATCGAAAAACTGGAAAAGGTTGATTTCCCGATTGATAGAGGGATGATGCGGCCATCTGAAGTAATGCCTGAAGCTAAATCCGCATTTGTAATGGGTTTAGTTCTCTGGGACGAAGGCCTAAATGCAGCGATATCATCTGTAAGTACGGGGGATTTCTCTGGAGGGGGGGCTGACTATTACAATCTGTACTACGAAGTAACCGAAACCCGGGCATGGCGTTTGATTTCTTGGTTAAATGAAAAGGGGTACAAAGCAGTTCCATCTCATGCAGTTCATGAAAAGGTTGCCGCCTATCTTGCAGGATTGGGATTTATAGGACATAACACTCAGGTTATAACTCCTGAATACGGACCAAGAGTCAGATGGGTAACAGTATTGACAGATGCAGAACTTGAGCCCGATGAACCTTTTGAACGGGATCTGTGTGCAGAACAACCACTTTGTCAGGAACAGTCTCTGTGTGTTAAAAGTTGCCCCTATCAGGCGATCATTCCCGGCCCTTCCCAGGGAGTAGAACCTGGAAAGAAAGTCATTTACGACAAATGTGTAGTTTCCCATGAATTTGACAAAGACATTTCGCCTCAAAATGAGAAACACATACGTCGCATAACAGAAAGGGGATTCATTGAATGTACAATATGTAATCTGGTATGCCCCTACGGAAAACCAGTGGAAGAAAGCATAATTCCTGGCAAAAGGGGCCTTGATTGAAGAGGAACTAATCTTTCTTTCATTTTCTGTTTTTGAAATTTCTGTCACAAAACTTCAAAGCTTGTGTACGGCAAAATTGCCGATTAAAATGACTTTTCCAACAGTCTCCTTGTAACGAAATATAGACAAGAAAATACTCACATCAAGTAAAGAGATTGAAATCAAGCAGTTAGTGCGCAATTTTGAAAGGAATATCAAGGTTATATGTATTGTTCAAATGAAGATTTCTACAAAGCCCAAAATTTATACAAATATCACTAAAAAGGTGTAATGGTCCTTTTTTGTATCTTTTCTCATCTGTGCTTTACAGGCCAGATATAAATTCCTTGACCCCCAACTTATATTCATGGACGATCTACAAAACACAGCGGAAAAGATACGGACGATGGAGATACGTGGTGCCGGGAGGATAGCTGTTGCAGCTTCAGCAGCACTCAGGGACCATGCAAGGACTCTCAGCTCACTGAGCATCGAAGAGTTCAACAGGAGAATCGAAGAGGCTGCAAAAACACTTGTGGACACCCGCCCGACTGCAGTCTCGCTTCCCAATGCAGTTTCCCTGACGAAAAGACACAGTGCCGGCAACGTCCCTGATGCCATCGAAGAGATTGTCAAAAACTCGGAGAACTTCATCCGGAATGCAGAGGAAGCGCTGGATAAGATCGGAAGGATCGGTGCGGAAAGGATTCGCGACGGGGATGTCATCATGACCCACTGCAACTCACATGCTGCAATTTCCATTATCAGGACAGCCTTTGACCAGGGCAAGGATATTTCGGTGATAGCAACCGAATCCCGCCCCAGAAGACAGGGACTGATAACCATCCGTGAACTTAACGACTATGGCATTCCAACAACGCTGATCGTTGATTCGGCTGTCAGGCTTACCATGAAGGAAGCAGACCTGGTGGTGGTTGGTGCGGATTCGATTTCAATTAATGGCGCCCTCATAAACAAGATCGGCACCTCCCAGCTTGCACTGGCGGCCCGGGAAGCCCGCAGGAATATGATCGTCGCTGCAGAGACCTATAAGTTCAGTCCCAGGACCCTTCTTGGTGAGATGGTGGAGATCGAGGACCGTGCCAGTGAGGAAGTGATCGATCCCGGGATATTGAAAGAGCTTCCGAATGTGAAGGTGAAGAATCCTGCATTCGATGTGACCCCGGCAGAATACATCGATCTCATCATCACCGAGGCAGGGGCTTTCCCGCCGGCCATGGCTTACACAATTATTAAGGACTACTTGGGGCTTGAACTGGCCGTTTAAGTAAAGGGTTTGAACAGGATTCTGGATGTTTCAATCCTTCCAGTTCCACCATTTCAGTTTTTCAGGTTCATGCTCATTCTTTGATGCAAAATACACCGCGCATCTGAACACATAGAGCATGCACCTGTCCACATGCGTTTCCTGATAGTCACACAACTGATGGTAGAGTTCCCCGGGATCCCTGCCCTTAAGGTCTGCAATATTGCGGATACCCAGGTTCCAGAGCTCATCTGCTGTCATTTTTCCCACACCGGGAATCTGCATCAGTTCTTTTGTCACTGTATTGTATATTTTTTCATCTCTCACTTTTTGCCCACCGTTGCAACGTATATCACAAATTCGCTCTCCCCGTCAAGCCCGAGTGCGGGATTGATCGCCTCATCAAGGAATGCTGCTATGGCGCAGACCCCGCATCCCACAGACTCCGCGCTCAGGTAGAGGTTCTGGCACACGTGCCCTGCGTCCAGGTGCAGGTACCTGTAGCCTCTCTGCCCGTATCTCCAGGCCATCCTGTAGGGTACTGCTGTCCATATAAAGGTTGCAGCACTGCTCTTAACGAACGGCTGGTCAAGACATGCGTGGCATATCCTATCTGCAATGTCCTTTCCCATATCTGTCTGTGCAAGCCTGTGCTCGATGGGGAGGAACCTGTAAAGGCCTTTTTCCAGCCCCTGCACATTATTTGCGAGTATGTAGGTCTCCAGGGCGTGTCTTGCCCCTGCCGAGGGCACCGTCCTGAAGGTTGCCACATCACGGACCACTTCCTTTACACCCTGGGTACACCAGAGCAGGTATGAGAGCTCTTCAACGGAAAGCGGCTCTGAGCTATAGTTCCTGATGCTTTTTCTCTTCTCGATAGCCCTTCTGAGTCCGATATCATCGACCCGTACCTCTGCAGGCTGTGGGAGGTCGGTTATCCTTTCCGTGTCCTTTGCACCCAGTTCCAGGGGTGGGGGGGGATATCCCATTGACTGGTCCGACCTGCCAAGATACCTGTACTGTGTCTTTTCCATGAACTCTTTACCAATTCCGCTCATATGACAAAACCCCTTATCTTTACAGAGTCTCTTCATTCGTTCCTTATACCTGTTTCCCTTATCCGGAAGATCGGAAATAACAAAAAATAAAACGTTTGATCACTTTTCTGAAGATATGAAGACACGCTGCCAGTGGGCCGAAATGAACGAAGATGAAAAAGAGTATCATGATACCGAGTGGGGTGTGCCTGAACATGATGACCGCAGGCTGTTCGAGTTCCTGGTGCTCGAAGGGGCCCAGGCGGGGCTTAGCTGGGATACCATTCTTAAACGAAGGGAGAACTACAGGAAGGCATTTGATGGTTTTGACTACAGCAGGGTTGCGGCTTACGATGATGCAAAGATCGAAGAGCTCCTGCAGGACAAAGGCATCATAAGGAACAGGAGAAAGGTTGTTTCTGCGGTAAGTAACGCAAAGGCATTCATTGAAATAAGGAAGGAGTTCGGTTCTTTTGATAACTACCTGCATGACTTCCTGGATGAAGGGAAACCCATACAGAACTCGTGGAACTCAGTATCAGATATCCCTGCAAGGACCGGATTGTCTGAAATGATAAGCAGGGACATGAAGAAAAGGGGATTCAGTTTTGTTGGTCCTGCTATGATCTATGCCTTCATGCAGGCCGTGGGAATGGTCAATGACCATGTTGTCGGATGCTTCAGGCACCGGGAATGTGCACAGATGCGATGAGTATCCCGCAGGGTCTTGGCTCAGTCTGCGACCAGTCCATCCTTTAACGTGATGGTCCTGTCCACGTAATCCAGGTGCCACTGCTCATGGGTGACCATGACGATGGTCTGCTTGTTCTCTTCATTGAATCTGCTGAACAGCTCCAGCACCTGTCTGGAAGCTTCACTGTCAAGGTTGGCGCAGGGTTCATCGGCAAAGAGTATCTTTGGCTCATGGACCAGTGCCCGGGCCACTGAAACCCTCTGCTGCTGGCCGCCACTCTGCTCCGACGGCAAATGATCCATCCTGTCACCAAGCCCTACGGCCCAGAGTATGTCTGTTGCTTTCTTTTTAGCCTCTCCCTCAGGCCTTCCCTGCATGATCAGGGGCAGGTAGACGTTCTCAAGTGCTGTAAGGGTGGGGATAAGGGCGTAATCCTGGAAGACGTAACCCAGATTATCCAGCCGGAACCTGATCTTCTGCCTGTCAGTGAGCTTCGATACATTGGTCGAGTCGATAAACACTTCTCCGGACGTCGGCGTATCCAGCAATCCGAGCTGGTTGAGGAGGGTTGTCTTTCCGCTGCCGCTTGAGCCGACAATGGCAACGAACTCTCCTCTGTCTATTTTGAGGCTGACCCCTTTCAACGCTTCCACCTTCACCCTGCCCATAAGGAAGGTCCTTGTAACATTATGTGCCTCGATCATCGGCCGGCACCCCATATAAGTTCAAGCAGATCTCTTTTAACCATCCTGCAGGAGGGGAGCAGAGCCCCGATCACGGCAGCCATGAACAGCATCATCGCGCGGATGGAGGCTTCTGTATTGCTGAGGTCAAGGCTCACCTTGCCGATAGGTGCGTTAATAGGATACGATTGCGTAAGGTCCGTGATAACGAACTGCATCAGGCTGTAGCCTATGACCATTGCCAGAAAAGCGTAGAACATTGCCTGCAGTACAAAGGATGCAATGATCACCTCTTCTTCTATGCCTATGGCTTTCTGCACTCCTATCTGCCGTTTCTGGCTTACGATGTTGACAAAGATCACAACGAAGATGATGACAAAGGCTACAATGAGGCCAACTGCTGTAAAGACGTTCCTTACCAGCGAAAGTGTGTCCTCGATCATCTTCAGTATGCCGGCAAATTCCTGCCATGTCCGTACTTCCTCCTGCACTCCCAGGGAAAGTATCTCCTCCCTTACGGCATTTTCATCAGCTCCGTCAATGGTCCTTATTACGATCTCATGGGCCCTGTTACCGGCATTGAGGGCTTCTTCAAGGTCTGCCCTGTGCACAAAGGCGGAAGAGTCGGACATGAAGAACAGGGTGCTGTAGATGCCCTTTACCCTGAAATCCACTGGCAGGCCGTTGATCATTACAGTGACAGTATCCCCCACGGCAACATCTTCCAGGGACCTGCTCTGCATTACTGCCCCATATCCTCCGGAGATCTCTCTTCCAAGCACTA
>JAFGCK010000014.1 GCA_016932675.1 Methanosarcinaceae archaeon
AAAGTTATTAATAGATTTCGTTTCTCCTTCATGACAAAAAAGCCTGCTACCACTTATTACAGATACTTGCATTAGGGGAAGGTATTTATGGAATCACATATTGAGATATGTCCAGATCTCAGGTGAAATAATGTATTCTGACAGGATAAATGCACTACCTCCGTACTTATTTGCGACTATAGATGAAGCAAAAGCAAAGATGAAAGCTAAAGGCGTGGATGTTATTGACCTTGGAGTTGGTGATCCTGACAAGCCAACACCTGCACATATTGTTGATTCCATGTGCCAGGCGGTTCGTGATCCTGCCACCCATAGATACCCATCCTATACAGGCATGCTTGCTTTCAGGAAGGCCGCTGCAGACTGGTGCAAAGGGAGCAGAGGACTGGAACTGGATCCTGCTTCTGAAATACTTACACTCATCGGTTCAAAGGAAGGAGTGGCACACATACCTCTTGCATTTATTAATCCCGGAGATGTAGCCCTGTGCCCTGACCCTGCTTACCCGGTTTACAAGATAGGTACCCAATTTGCCGGCGGCGAAGCCCATATTATGCCTCTTCTGGAAGAGAACGGGTTCCTCCCTGATCTTGATGCGATACCAAAGAATGTACTTGAGAGATCGAAGCTGATGTTCATCAACTATCCCAACAATCCTACATCTGCTACTGCCGATACAAAGTTCTTCGAAGAGGTTGTGCAGTTCGCAAGGGAGAACAACATAGTAGTAGTACACGATAACGCCTATTCTGAAATGACCTATCATGGTTACAGGGCACCATGTTTTTTGAGCGTTGACGGAGCAAAGGAAGTAGGTATCGAGCTTTTCTCCCTTTCCAAGACCTACAACATGACCGGATGGCGTCTGGGGTTTGCTGTTGGTAACAAGGAAATCATTGCCGGTTTTGGTAAAGTGAAATCCAATATAGATTCCGGTGCTTTCGATGCCATACAGATGGCAGGGGTCACGGCTCTCTCCGGCTCCCAGCAATGTGTTGCCGACATGAACAGCATCTACACTGAAAGAAGAGATGTGCTCCTGAAAGGCCTTCATGAACTGGGCATTGATGTTAAACCGCCAGAGGCTACATTCTATATATGGGCACCGGTGCCTGAAGGCTATGATTCGATCGGGTTCTCAAAACTCCTTCTCGAAAATGCAGGCATTGTAGCAACACCTGGCGTTGGCTTTGGCGAATACGGTGAAGGATACGTACGATTTGCACTCACCCAGACAGCAGAAAGGATATCAGAAGCTGTGGGCAGAATGTCAAAGCTCAGTCTCTGAAACTGATAAGTCCGGACCACCCGGGTCCTTGAGCAGAATACGGGATTTCCAGTTCTGCCCTTTTTTCTTTTGGACTTGCATCCATGCATCGATCATTCTGAAAGATACAGCCTGAGGCTTATCTGACCGGACCTTATGGATCCATACTATAAAGGAAATGTCTGCTGCGATGATGCGTACACAAACCTTTCGACTCTGGTTGCGGGATGAAGTATCGTAATTGACAACCACTGGATCGGGGTAATCCGGCCCGCAGGATGTACTGATGAACTTTAAATCGCGTTTTCAGACATTGTTCGTACTGCCCGGGAATGCAGGTTCAAGAACTGCACCCTCTTACTGACCCGGGATTGAGGTCCAAAGGACAGTAAAGCAGGGAAGTATTCCAAAAGAACGTCTTGATAGACACCTGCGACTGAGCAGAAAACTTATGTTCCACTTCCGACGATCTGAGACATGCCTGAAGCGGCCTGAAAAGGAAAAGTACAGGAGAATGATGTCCAACATCAGAAAATATCGTGAGTTTATGGGTAAGCCACGAACCACTGTACTTAGAACCATGTTTATATTATACACCGTAAATTATTAAAAGTATTAAATATAATGTACTACTGGTGTAGTTGTAATTTCTGAGGTGTGCTGATTCGACTGTACATCCCCCTCGCAACTTCCACCCGTCATCACTTAAGCACACCTCAGAGATCAAAGATCTATCGGTCCTTTATTTTCTGTTGAACAGGCAGCTTTCGATCAGTACCACTGCAACAGCAAAAATGAACTCAGATCACGGAGAATACTGTTCAGTTCACATTGTCAGTTCCAGGTTCTTAAGTTTCGGCTGTTCCTGAACCTCATCATCAGGTCCTCAAATGGATCACATACCCATATTGAAAACATCCCCATCTGAGCCCGGGAACCCGGTTGCTGCAAGATCATCAAGATTTTCCTTATACTAATGACCTTAAGGGTTCAGGAATCCAGCATCTGAACCACGACACACGACGCATTTAGCCATTCATGCGTTGTTGATACTCCAGGTCTCATTGAATGAGAACAACATCCTGGAATTTGCCGATGTCATTGGCACTCCTTCCAGGGCAACAACTGACGTAAGAAGCATTTATAAATCCCTTTTCGAGATAATATATCATACCTTCCCGGTCACATGTTGATCTTGTGATGGGATCGGGCATTTAAATATTTTCAGAGATGACTTAAGAGAACCGTGTTCCAGAAACTAAAAATATATTACCCTGTTTTTTGATCCTGAACTTTTTTTCAGCGGGATCATGTTCTTTTTTGTCGATCTCAAGTATGATGTGATTGCATCTTCCACTTTTAGCTCCACAAATCCTGCAATATCTGGCCATTTATATACACTTCCTGAATGACAGACTTGTATCGGGAAAGACCTTAAAGTTCAATAAGAACCTGAACATATTCTTTTGTTGGCATGTCAGGTTTATGCTAGCACGATATCTGTCTCTCCCTGAGTATTTAACACCTATGTTCAAACTATGCAATACATAAGAGAATTTAAGCTATAAAATTACCTGAAAGACAGGAATTCCCATATTCCCTTTTGCAGCAAATCATTCAAAGACAGACATGTGAGACGATCTGATCTTTCGAGCAATACATCTGAAACTATAATTGATATCACCACTCCTTCATCGGTCCGTTTTGAAAAGAACGATGGAAAAGAAGATAGTAACAATGAAGTCACGATCTTAAATGAACTGGAAATATCAGTAGTTTCTTCCAGTTGCTTGCTGAATTCAAAGACTTCTGAAAAATGAAGATGCATATAGTATATGGACAGAGCTCCTGAAGTCTTTCAACAGATGAATTAGAATAAGATCCAGCTTATGTTCAGCCATAGGCTCTGAATCATTCTCAAGGATCTCAAGGGTCTCCATAAAAGGTGACATTTCATCAATAGCTGTTTTTCCAAATCCGGTTGTTCGAAAAGCCGGACACCAGCCATTTTAGCATCTTCCATACCTGTGAACTGGAATAAATAGTAGAGAGTTGATTCTGACACAGACCATTCGGCATTCCTCAGGCATCATATGCCTTTGTCATCCCATCATCAGGTTTCCATCCACGGTCCTGCTGTAATTGCAGCCCATGCAGCTTTTCAGATCCATGCCAACTATCTATTTTTATTATGCAGCACCATTGAGGGAAGTTTATTGGCTGTCATGCAAGGAAGAGACAGTAAACAAATACCTGCACTATGGTCAGCGGGATACCTGTCCTGGCGAACTCCATAAAACTCAGGGACACTTTCCCTTTACGTTCCGCATTCTGTATGATTATCACATTACTTGCAGCCCCGAGTATGGAAAGGTTTCCTGCAATGGTGCTGCCTGCTGCCAATGCAAGCAGGCCATCGATGCTGACGCCCGCATGCGAGAGAATTGGCATGTAAAGGGCGACAAGAGGCACATTTGAGATGAACTGGCTGAGGATGGCACTGATCACCAGTATCATGGGTATAGTGGTAATGTCAAGTCCGGAGATGGATATAGCATTCTGGAAAAAGCCGCTATTCCAGACACTCTGCATCAGAATGAACAGCGCAGCGAAGAAAATAAGCGTATGCCAGTCCATGCTCTTGAGGACCTGTATTTTTCTTTTGCTGAGCAACAGTATGGGAAGTGCTGATATTAAAGCTATATAGGTCAGTTTGAGGTCAAAATGCAGTCCCGAAAGTGCCAGCAGTATCTTGATGCATATCAGCAAAATCACAAGCCCAAGTGATATCCGGGAAAGTCCCGCAAGATTGCTATCAGTAACTGGCTGCCTGAAATGCTTCAGCCGGGATGCATTGAAATGCTCCCTGAAGGATACCCTGAGAAACAGGTAGGCTATGAAAAGATTTACAGCTGTCGGAAGCAAGAGATACTCCATGAATGTCAGGAAAGGGTTCTCCATATCGCTTCCAAGTGCAATGAGGAGATTCTGGGGGTTCCCTATAGGGCTTATAACACTGCCTGTGGTCACTGCAAAGGCCAGTGCCATGAGTAATAGTTTAGGG
>JAFGCK010000142.1 GCA_016932675.1 Methanosarcinaceae archaeon
AAAAGCTGTGAATGCATACTCTTCGGAGCCGTCACCACACCCCCTGATCCTGATTACAGGAGCGTGCTGCTCACCATCAGAAAAGAACTCGATATGTACGCCAACATCCGCCCTATCAGGCCCCTGCCATGTGTGCATGGGATCCTGGGAAGGACCAATTTCAACTTCGTCATAGTACGGGAGAATACTGAAGGCCTCTATTCCGGGATAGAGGAGATAGGGGAGGACGCCTCGTACACTAAAAGGGTAATTACAAGGGAAGGATCAGGAAGAATAGCCGAGTATGCCTGCAGGCTGGCAAAGAGCAGGCAGAATGAGATCACCATCGTACACAAGTCCAATGTAATGAAATCGGACAAGCTGTTCCTGGATGTCTGCCGTGCAACTGCGGCGTATCACAAAGTGAGGTACAGGGACGAGCTTGTGGACTCCATGGCCTTCAGATTGATGGTATCACCTGAAAAGTATGATGTGATCGTCACGACCAACCTTTTCGGGGACATACTCAGCGACATGTGCGGCGCGCTCGTGGGCGGGCTCGGGCTTCTTCCGAGTGCAAACATTGGTACAGAATATGCCTTCTTCGAACCGGTCCACGGAAGTGCCCCTGATATTGCAGGAAGGGGTATCGCAAATCCCATCGCAGCCATACTGAGCCTCAGGATGCTGCTGGAATGGCACGGAGATATGATGCAGACAGCACTCGTCGAAGAGGCTCTGGACTCTTCTCTCAGCATGGGCATAACGACGCCTGACCTTGGCGGGTCCTATACAACAGAAGAAGTGACGGATGCTGTTGTAGAACACATCAGAATCAAATTGAAAAATGGTTGCAGAACCGATTGAACTGATCATGATATGTCCTTTAATTATTCGAGTATTATATTCCATTTAAGACGCAAAGGTGCAAGAAACGTTAATTTTGCACCTTAGTGTCTTCGAATTTCTGTTATTCCTGCTAAAAACAATTGGCAAACAAAGAGCAACACGACCTCCCGCCGAAGGCGGCATTATTCCTCATTGCTGCATTAATTAATGTGCATCAAAACCGGTATTAAGCCTGATTCGGTCGGCATATTACTTCGCTGCCGTACTGCAGACCGTTGCATTGAAAGGACAGGTGAAGCGATTACTTTCATTCATCTTTTCGGGCTGTACCGGCTTCGCCGGAACTCTTCGGGACATTTTAAGTTATTCACAGTTTCTGACTATGCAAGCTGACAGAAAGAATTTCAGCAGCTGAAGATGCTGACCATAAAATTGCAATCCGCAGGATTTCTACAGAGCCTTTTTCCGACTAACCTATCCCGAGCAATGAAGATACAGCTGCCATGGTTACAATGGCACTGGCTCCGGATATCCAGACCATTATCACAAAGTCGATGGTCGCACACAGCATGTGGCCACCATCAACGACCCTTATGAGAACTGCAGACATAAGCGAGTGACCTATCATTATCGCCAGGACCATATTTGCAAGGGTATCCATGTTCCCCACATTCGTGTAAAGCACCATACCCATTGACATGCCGGGAGGCATTTCCACCGCAGCGAACATGTCCTGCATCAGCCCCACAACACCCAGGGAGATATACATGGTAAATCCGATACCTCCTGTCAGGCCATAGAGAACACCGACCAGGCTGCTTGCCGACTGGCTCCTTTTCTTCCTGAGAGTGACTATCCTGTGGAAGTTCGTTGCGATTATATCGCCTATGACCTCAGGCTTGCCGCCAAGGTTTGTGGCCTCCACGAACATCACACTGAAGCGCTGGATGAGGTTGCTTCCCGTGTTGGCAGAGAAGATCTCCCATGAGCTGATCTTATCGATCCTGGTCGCCAGCATCTTGTAGAGGTTGTTCACATCCTTTGTCAGTGGACCGAAATCATGGGTCCTCAGTGCCCTTAATGCCTCATCTATAACACCGCCCCTAGCACCAGCAGAGCTTCCCAGGGAACGTATGAAAGCAGGGAAGTTCTCATCCTTTCTCCTTATGCTTTTTTCTACCCTGCGGGCAACATAGCCGGTATAGACAAGAGGGGTGAGCACCATCGAAACTGCAATTGAGGTCTCGATCCTGCCGTACAGGGAAACAACTATAGCTACAACGATGCAGCCTGCTAAAGAGACAGGTATCGAACGGTACAGCCGGAGCTTGTCATCTGTGACTATCCTGGACCTGCTCCATGCAGGGTCCTTTGGGACCTTGTTCCTGGTGAACATGACCATAACGACATCTGTCACAAGGAAGACCACCACAACGATCCCCATGAGAAGTTCGGCATTCATACCGGTGATGACCGGCATGATGACAGCAAACGAGGCCATGAATATAAGAGACATCACAAGGGACACGAAAAGTTCCTTGATGACCTCGACCGCATAGAGAGCACCGTTGTACATGGATTCATATTCGTTCATAACCACGTTCTGCTCTGCAAAGAGGAAGGTCTTCACATCCTCTCCCGACTGGAGCGCATGGGCGAACCTGTCAAGGAAATCCTCAAAGATAATGGATGGGGTCCTTTCTGATATGAACCTGCAGCCGTCTGCAAGGCTCAGGTTCCAGACAGTCACAAGGTTATATATCTTCCGGGTCTCATCAGCAAGTTCCTGATAGTCCTCGTTTTCCGATACAATGCGGACAATATCAAGCCTCGGGGTCTCAGCCGTTGAAATTGAGCCCATCTGGGTGATGTAGTAGTGCATATTGTTGTCAATACGGGCAGCCTTTGCACCCAGGATGGACAGGGGATAGGAGAAAGCAAAGATGATACATATAACAGCAACCAGGGCAGGAATGTATTTTGCAGGCCCTGTGAAAAGAGTGGGAAGGGCGGTGTACATCAATATGGCGAACAGGAAGCCGAATACAATGATAGGCAGGGCAAATTTCTTTATGTAGGTCTTTGGTT
Source organism: Methanosarcinaceae archaeon (assembly GCA_016932675.1). Lineage (GTDB taxonomy): Archaea > Halobacteriota > Methanosarcinia > Methanosarcinales > Methanosarcinaceae > Methanolobus. Next base: position 2,917 of record JAFGCK010000142.1, read on the forward strand.
CCATCCCCAGGTTCTTGAATGCCTTCTCATAACTCATGAAGCTCACCTATACGGAGAATGGCAGGCCATCAATGCCATGTTTATAGAAATTCACAATGATCTCGAGCACATCATAGTAATCATCAATGCCTCTTGAACGCATCTCTTCAAGTATCCTGGCCCTGAGGAAAAGGTCCTGGTATATCAATCTCTTATCCTCATAACCAAGTTTAGTTGCAATCTTATCCTCAAGGATGTAACTGTTGTTCAGGCCACGGAACTTGTGTCGGTCAGTATCCGGTTCCCACTGGAAAACAGCCCTTGTGGCAACACCGCCTATTTCCTCGTAATAACCCTCGATCTCCTCGATCGCCAGGGCACGCCTGAGGAACTTGCCCTTACGATATACAGCTGAAAGGATCATTGCGATGTTCAGGTTGTCAATGAAGGTAACAGGCACATTGATGGGGTCTGCTGTGAGACGCTGTATCATCTTCGAAACAGCAGATGCATGGAATGTCGCAAGTACCGGATGTCCTGTCTGCATACCCTGGAAAGCCACGTTGCCTTCAGCTCCCCTGATCTCACCTACGATGATGTAGTTCGGCCTGGAACGGAGTGCAGCCTTAAGCAGGGCAAACGTGTCTACTCTTGATTCGAGAGGACCGTCCTCACGTGTGATCAATTGCTGCCACACAGGCTGGGGTGGCTGTACTTCAGCAGTATCCTCTGCAGAGAAGACCTTTGCCATGGGGTTCACAAAGGCAAGGCATGCATTGAGCATTGTGGTCTTCCCGCTTGCGGTCTCACCACTGAAGAATATACTCATACCATTCTCAAGGCACATCCACATGTAGGCTGCCATTTCTGCGTTCATTGCACCCCAGTTGATAAGCTGGATGATACTGACAGGCACCTCACTGAACTTACGCATGGTAAAACTGCTTCCACGCCTGCTTACATCGATACTGTATATGATATTGATACGTGAACCATCCGGCAGCGCACCATCGGCTATGGGCCGGGCATCGCTGACAGGACGTCCGATACGCTCGCTCATGCTCCTGAGCCAGTTATCGAGTCCCTGCTCATCCCCGAAAGTAAGGTCTGTCTTTACCGTGTCGAATATTTTGTGGACGATGAAAACATTATCTACACCAATGCTGTTGATATCTTCAAGATATGGATCCCTGATGACCGGTTCGATCGGACCCGAACCGATGATGTTCCTTTCAATATGATAGAGTATCTTGTTATATTCCTTCTGGGTCATCGGGATCTTTTTCTGGACAGGCATCAATTTCTGGAGTATATTGAACTTTCCTATCACTTCCGTATCCAGATCCCCGCCTGCACCTATCTCGACAGTTTCGTTGAGCAGCTTGGTGATAAGGTCCTTTAGATCGGACTCAGATTCAGGAACCGGCTCAGTTGCAGACCTCTCAAGAATAATGCTCAGGACCGCATCATATTTTTTCGTTTCAAGATCGTTCAATGATGGTTCAACACCATAGTAGCGGATCTCTCCAAGTTCGTCACCGCCGTAAAGATGAATGAATACAGGATCACCCACCGGCAGGATGATATTGACCTTATCTTTATTGATCTCCTTGGAAAGACTTACCATGAATGTTGGTTCATCCTCACCATTATCCTGCATGAATTTCTTAACATATTCACCCAGGTGCGGATTTCTCTGTATGGCTTTCTCAAATTCCGGATCCATTCAAGCACCTATTCTAACTTCATGATACGGAAGCTATCTCTACAACAAGACCAACCCTCGGCTCTATCCTGAAACCTATCATCTGTCCCACGGGACCCTTTGCACCCGTGAACTTGTTGACAACTATCGTTCTCTTGACCTCGCTTCCCAGAGGTCTTGACTTAAGAGTTATGTAGACATCACATGATGACCTGAACATAGAAGCAATGTCCTCACTGAGCTGGTTTGGTTCTATTGTAAGGATGATGACCTTTCCCATTCCGTTCAGCTTTTTGAAAAATGAGATCAGATCAAGACTTTTTTCTGTGTTTGCACTGTATTTTATTAACGAGGATATAGTATCTATGACAACAACGTTCTTCTCGAAGAGTTCTTCAGCAGCCATTAACCTCTCCAGGAAATCCAGACGGGATTTTGCAGCCTGTACAAGAGGAATGACAGGGATATACAGCAGGTTTCCATTAAGCAGGAAAGGAGCAATGGGATAGTCCATAGAGTACATCTGGTTGATGAAACCCTTTGTTGTCAGCTGCGTGGAAACAAAAGTAACACTGATATTGTTCTCGTTGAGACCGTATGCCAGACGCTGGGTTATCGAGCTTTTGCCTCCCCCGCTTCCACCTTCTATCACTACGAGAGAACCTGCAGGAAAACCTCCTCCCAGCTTGGTGTTTAGTTCATCCCTTGGTATTTCAAATGAGTTGATCTTTGCCATATTCCTCCGTCAGGTTATGAAGTTCATACCGCCCGATCTGCCATTCTCTGCAGCAACAAGTATGCGATGATCCCCTGGATCAAGCGGATCAGGGGTCGTGGTCACATTGATCACCAGCACATCCCCCGGACGCCAGACAACATCACCGTCAGGAAGATCTATATCCATCTCAGCAGGCTCTATCAGGGCGCCGTCCACAAGAACAGTTATGAATTCCGGAACCAGTTCGGTCTTTCCGGTATTCTTCGCATAGAATGTATAATGATTCCCGGCGGCATCATAGGGAATTACATAAGGGTCATTGACGATCGTTATGTCTGTCCTCATTTGTTCTGAGAGCAACTTACTGCTCACAGAAGATGAGTAAACCATGGACTGGATGTCAGCGGAGAGTACAGTAACGACTCCCATTGCAAGAATTATAGCTGCAATGAAGAATATCATGTGGGTTACAG
>JAFGCK010000143.1 GCA_016932675.1 Methanosarcinaceae archaeon
CCCATGTTCCATTCATCTGCCAGTGCCCTTTCAACATAGTAATATGAGAATGTCTCAAGCAATCCGACCAATGGGTCATAGTTGTTCACTATCGTTGCTCCGACCCATATCCCAAGCAGGAGTGATAGTATTGCCTGACGTTTCCATATTGACAGTATGATCGCAATTAACGGTGGCACCAATGTCAGAGCCCCGTATGTTGTTTCCAGTTCCACAGGGAATTACCTTCTGCATTCTATAGGGTCGTAAACACAAATAAAGAAATGCAAAGGCAGGACGCGAAAACACAAAGCTCCAGTTCTCTCTATGTCGCTGAGGCCTTCAATTGATAGAATAAAATAGAACCAATTAAAAAAATATCAAAAAACCGTATGCCTGAGGCACACGATCCTAGTTCTTCATAACTCTCTTGAACATCCGTGCCTGGAACCCGTGATACCTGGCAAACCCTTCGGCATCCTTCTGGTCGATGGTGGCGCTGTCGAAGGATACGAGATCCTCTGAGTACAGCGCATACGGGGATGTCCTTGCGAGTATGATGACACTGCCCCTGTGGAGCTTCACGGTGACTGTGCCTGTTACGCGCTGCTGGGTCCTGTCGATGAAAGCATTGAGGTCCGCGTAGAGCGGCTCGTCAACAAGGCCGTAGTAGGCAAGTTCTGACCACTGTTCATCCACACCTTTCTTGAATTTCAGTTCAGCCCTTGTGAGCACCAGCTTCTCAAGGTCCCTGTGGGCCGTGAGGAGCACGGTGGCTGCCGGATGCTCGTAGTTCTCACGTGCCTTGAGTCCGAGCACGCGGTCCTCGATCATATCGGTCCTGCCAACGCCGTGGGAACCCGCGATCCTGTTGAGTGTCTCTATAAGTTCCACGCCGCCCATCTTCTTGCCGTCAAGGGATATGGGGACACCGTTCTCAAAGCCAATGGTCATGATCTGGCCCTCTGGTGCGGCTTCCGGGGACACGGTCCACTGGTATATCTCCTCAGGAGGGATGGATCCCGGGTCTTCAAGCTTACCGCCCTCGATACTGCGGCTCCAGATATTCTCGTCCACACTCCAGGGCTTTGAGGTGGTTACAGCTACGGGAATACCGTGCTTTTTTGCATAGTCGATCTCCCACTCACGGGTGAGGTTCATGTCCCTCATGGGCGCGATGACCTCCATGTCCGTCTGGCGGAAAACAGCCTCGAAACGCAGCTGGTCGTTACCCTTGCCGGTACATCCGTGTGCAAGTGCGGCAGCGCCTTCCTGCTCTGCGATCTCCACTACTTTCCTGGCAATGAGTGGGCGGGCGATGGAAGTTCCCATCACATAGCCTTCATAGTCGCCATTGGCCTTGATGAGAGGGAAGATATAGTCCTTCACGAACTCATCACGCACATCAAGGGTGAAATGCCTGTCACTGATCTTCAGTGCCTTCTCTTCAGCCCGGGCAACATCCTCCCTTGGCTGGCCCACATCCACTGCAACGGTAATGACTTCATCGCAGCCATACTCTTCCTTGAGCAGCGGGATGCACACTGATGTGTCAAGCCCGCCTGAATAAGCAAGTACAACTTTCTTTGACATAACAAAACTCCTATCTTTCCTTTCCTGCTGATCCTTCGGTCGTTTAGAGCCTTTGATCAGGAATTGATCATTTCCCTGTGATATTCGTTAATGGACTTTACGGTAACTTCGCCCTTCTTCATGGAAACTATCGCATTTGAAGCTGCAAGTGCCGCCTGTATGGTAGTGATGTACGGAACCTTGAAATCTACGGCCGCACGGCGTATCTTTGAGCTGTCCTCACGGGCCTTCTTGTCCTCGGGGGTGTTTATGACAAGAGCAACCTCATAGCGACGCATCATGTCAATAACGTTAGGACTGCCGTCATGGACCTTCTTGACGATGTCCATCTCGATACCATGTTCTGCAAGATAATCTGCAGTGCCTTTCGTACCAAGCAACCGGATACCGGAATCCACAAGCTTCCGTGCCACATCCACCAGCTTTTCACGGTCCTCATCCCTCACAGACAGGAATACCTTTCCTGTGAGTGGCAAAAGGTTGTCGGCACTAAGCTGTGCCTTGAAGAACGCCCTGCCAAAATCAGAATCCACGCCCATGACCTCACCGGTACTCTTCATCTCGGGGCCGAGTATCGGGTCTGCCCCGGGCAGTTTATCGAACGGCAGCAGTACTTCCTTTACAGATACATGCTTCACCTTTGGCTCGTTTGTAGATGCATAGCCCATTCCCGCAAGGCTCTCACCCATGATGACCCTTGCAGCTATCTTTGCCAGCGGCAGGCCAACAGCCTTTGAAACAAAGGGGATGGTCCTGCTTGAACGCGGATTGGCCTCAAGGACATATACCGTATCGCCCTTCTTGGCCATCTGTATGTTGACAAGTCCCTTCACGTTCAGTGCAAGAGCGATCTTACGGGTGTAATCGCGTACGGTATCAAGTACCTCTTCTGAAAGTGACTGTGGCGGGATAACACATGCAGAGTCGCCTGAGTGCACGCCTGCTTCCTCAATATGCTCCATGATCGCACCGATGAGCACATCCCTGCCATCGCAGGCAGCATCCACGTCTATCTCCACGGCCCCCTCAAGGAAATCGTCGATAAGTATCGGGTGTTCCGGGGATACCTTCACAGCTTCACGCATATAGCGCTCAAGGTCCGCCCGGTCATAGACTATCTCCATTGCACGGCCGCCCAGTACGTAGGATGGCCTGACAAGTACAGGAAAACCAATCCTTGTGGCGATCTCGATCGCCTGTTCCTGTGAGGTCGCATAGCCTGCATCCGGCTGGTTTATTCCCAGCTTGCTCATCATCACGTTGAACTTCTCCCTGTCCTCTGCGACATCGATGTCCGAAGGAGATGTACCAAGGATAACGGTCTTCAGGTCGCTGCGCCTCCGGAGTTCCTTTTCAAGAGGCAGTGCAAGGTTCACCGAGGTCTGTCCTCCGAACTGTACAAGCACACCGTCCGGGTTCTCTTTCTCGATGACATTCATGACATCTTCCAGTGTCAGGGGCTCAAAGAAGAGCTTGTCTGAGGTGTCATAGTCTGTAGAGACGGTCTCAGGATTGTTATTGATGATATGCGCTTCTATACCTGCTTCACGTATGGCTGCCACCGCATGCACTGTACAGTAGTCGAACTCTATACCCTGCCCTATGCGTATCGGACCGGAACCAAGTATCAGTATCTTCTTACGGTCAGACGGGTCTGCTTCGCACATCTGCTCGTAGCATGAGTAATAATAGGGGGTTTCTGCAGCGAACTCGGCAGCACAGGTATCTACCATCTTGTAAGTGGACGTGATTCCTGCAGCACGCCTCTGATCGTTGATCTGCTCACGGGTCTTCCCTGTAAGTTCTGCAATGCGTGCATCGGTCAACCCCATGCGCTTTGCATCACGCAGCATGTTATCAGGTACACTGCCGGAGAAACCTGCTTTCCTTACCTTGTCCTCCATGTCGATGATATTCCAGATCTTCCTCATGAAGAAGATATCAATGCCGGTCAGCTCAGATACTTCCTCGACAGAGAAACCATTACACAGTGCATGGTAAATGACGAACAGGCGCTCACTTGTAGGAGTCTTGAGCAGCATTTTGACCTCACTTGGAGACCACTCGTCAGAACCTAAGTCCATATTGATATCCAGTGAGCGTACAGCCTTCAGGAGTGATTCCTCGATGGTACGTCCGATAGCCATTACCTCACCGGTACTCTTCATGGCAGTGGTTAGGGTCTTGTCTGCGTTGACGAACTTATCGAATGGCCACCTCGGGATCTTCGTTACGATGTAGTCGATCGTTGGCTCGAATGATGCTGGCGTTCTCCTGGTAACGTCATTGAGGATCTCATCCAGTGCCATACCGATCGCGATCTTTGCAGTGACCCTGGCAATCGGGTATCCGGTAGCCTTTGATGCCAGGGCTGATGAACGTGATACACGGGGATTGACCTCAACTACACGATAGTCGCCGTCCCTGAAAGCGAACTGGATGTTACAGCCGCCTTCGATCCCGAATGCCCTTATGATCTTAATAGCTGCGGTCCTGAGCATCTGGTGCTCTTCGTCGTTGAGGGTCTGGGATGGTGTGACCACAATGGACTCGCCTGTGTGGACTCCCATTGGGTCCAGGTTTTCCATGTTACAGATAACTATACAGGTATCATTCGCATCACGCATCACCTCGTATTCGAACTCCTTCCATCCAAGCACGCTTTCCTCTATGAGCACCTGGCCGATACGGCTGCGGCGAAGCCCCCTCTCTGTGATCTCCAGAAGCTCTTCCCTGGAATGAGCAATACCTCCACCTGCACCACCAAGGGTGTATGCGGGGCGTATGATGAGTGGAAGTCCGAGCTCATCGATAAGCTCTTCCGCTTCCTTGAGCGAGGATATTGCCTTACTGCGTGGTACTTTCTCCCCGATCCTCTCCATTGTGCGTTTGAAGAGCTCACGGTCCTCGGTGTTCCTGATGGCCTCGAGGGGAGTTCCAAGAAGCTCCACATTGTACTTTTCAAGGATGCCGTGTTCTGCAAGCTCGCTGGTGATATTAAGACCGGTCTGGCCTCCGATACCTGCGATGATACCATCGGGTCTCTCCTTCTCAATGATCATCTCCACGGCCTTCACATCAAGGGGCTCTATATAGACCGCATCCGCCATCTCAGGGTCGGTCATGATGGTCGCGGGGTTGGAGTTAACAAGCACGACCTTCAGGCCCTCTTCCTTGAGCGACCTGCATGCCTGGCTTCCGGAGAAATCAAACTCTGCCGCCTGCCCTATCATAATAGGGCCTGAACCTATCAGGAGTATTTTCTTAATATCCGTACGTTTTGGCATTATTTCCTGCCTCCTGCCAGTCTGCGGACCCTGTCAAAGAAGGTCTTCTCGGAATCAAGAGGTCCGGGGTGAGCATCGGGATGATACTGCACACTGAATATGTCAAGGTTCTTGTGTGCTATCCCCTCTACTGTTTTATCATTTGCGTTGATCTGGGTGACCTTTACTTCTGCCTCTTCAAAGGAGTCAGCATCCACAGCAAAACCATGGTTCTGGGATGTGATATGGACTATACCGCTTTCGAAATCCTTAACCGGCTGGTTTGCGCCCCTGTGACCGAATTTAAGTTTGTAAGTTTCAGCTCCCAGTGCAAGGGAGATTATCTGGTGTCCAAGGCAGATACCTACTATGGGTAACTCCCCTGCGAAGTTCTTCACGGCCTCGATACCTCGGGTCGCCTGCAGAGGATCTCCCGGACCGTTGGACAGAAAGAGCAGGCCAGGCTCGAAAGATCCGATCAGCTCAGTTGAAGCAGTAGCAGGCACCACTGTCACATCGATCCCCCTTGCCAGCAGACTTCTCTCAATACTGAGTTTCCTTCCAAAGTCCATAAGCACGACATTTACAGGGTTCTTCGGGTCCCTGTAAGGGCTTTCAAGCCTGAAGGGTTTGGGACATGTTACCCGGGATATCAGGTCGATATCGGATATGCCGGGCTGCTCCCTTGCAAGTCTTACAGCCTCTTCCCCGTCGTCACTGCCATTGATAAGGGCCGCACGCATCGTACCATGCTCACGTGTCTTGATAGTGAGCATACGTGTGTCAACCCCTGCGATACCGGGCTTGCCTGCATCCTCCATCATCTGGAAAATGGTTCTCTTCGACAGGTGATGGGATGGCCCCGGGCATGCCTCCCTCACGACAAGACCTTCGGCCTTTACGCCGTCAGATTCGAAACAGTTGCCACTGACACCGTAATTGCCGATGAGGGGATAAGTGAACATAAGGATCTGACCTTTATAGGATGGATCGGTCAGCGCCTCCTCATAACCAGTATACTGAGTGGTAAAAACAAGTTCCCCGGAAACGATACCTTCGGCACCGAAGCCAGTGCCTTTTATAATAGTCCCATCTTCTAATCCTAATACCGCATTCATTGTGTGAACCTGCGTCTACATGTGAGGAATAGGCTATAAGTATTACGATGAGATTGCGAGCATAAACTCCGGAAAATCGCATGAATAAAAAAGATTTTGAAAGACCGGAGCTACCTTATCTTCCTCAGGAATGAGTAAACCAGTGAACTTACTATCACAAAAGAAAGGATAAGTACGCATAATATGAAAGTCCTGGGATTTTCGGTGGCAAAGAGCCTGATCCTGTCCAGGAAGGGATTCAACTTACCAGGCTCATCATAAGCTTCTTCCTCCTCAGCATACTCAAATTCCGCAACTCCATTGCTCAATGACATTGACCAGACATTATAGCCTTCACCTTCGTTGGAAACATAGGCTATTTTGCTTCCGTCCGGACTCCATGCAGGAGCTCTTTCACTGGCTGATGCAGAGGTCAGCATGGTGAATCCTTTTCCATCAGCACCCATGACCCAGATATCGTAGTCCCCGCCCTGGTCAGATGCAAACACAATGTTCTCGCCGTCGGGGCTGTAGGCAGGTTCAACATTATCATAGGAATTACTCAGCAAGACAACAGGTTCTGCTGAGTCTATTGCCTGGACCAGGATATCACCCTCCAGTGAATAGAGCAGTCTGCTTCCGTCCGGACTCCATGAAGGTGAGCTTTCATCGCCTTTGCTGTCGGTTATCCGCACATTGTTGCTTCCATCCAGATCCATGACCCATACATCATAGTTCCCTGCGATCCTTGATACGTAGGCGATCCTGGTTCCGTCGGGGCTTACGGCAGGATACCTCGAGTCGGCGGTTTCCGTAAGTTTTAGAACATTCTCACCGCTTACATCCATCACCTGAATGCTTATGTAACGTCCGGAGAAAGCCTTCTTGCTCTCTGTAGCATAGTATATCCTGCTGCCGTTATGATCAAAGACGGGATCTCCCTCCCACGCCAGGTTGTCATAGAGCTTTTTTTTGCCGGAACCATCGGAATTCATGATCCAGATGGCCTGATCGAAGGCAAACACTAATTTTTTCCCATCAGGGCTCCAGGATGGATGGTTACAGTTCGAGCCATCGGTCAGCTGCACGTTATCATGAGCAAGAGCGTCTGCAGAAGCCGCTGTGATCAGTAACAATACCAGCAGGAGGGCTATTATAATACCTGCTGTACGTGCGGGACCCGGGTAAGCTAAGGATGCATACATCAAAAATATATTATGTGCTTATATATTTATTAATCTTTTGTTTTAGGATATCGCTTACCACTTTTCCATCAACCTTTCCTCTGAACTCGGCCATGACCGGTCCCATCAAAGGACCCACCGCTGCAAGTCCCTTTGCCCTGACAAAATCCTCTCTATCGCTGACAACGGATTCTATGAACTTTTCGATAAGCTTGGTGTCGATCACCCCAAGACCAAGCTCCTCCACAGCATCTTCAGCATTCAGGGACGGATTGTTCGCCATTGTACGCAGTATCTGGTCTGTAGCTTCCTTTGAGATATCCCCCCTGGCTACCAGGGTAAAAACGTCAATTAAATGCCTGTCTTCAAGATTATCCACTTCCACGCCGTCACGCTTGAGTTCGGGAAGTGTTCCGGTAAGTGTCCTGGCAACAAAGGTTGCGGTGATATTATGGTTTCCTGCAAACAACTGCATAATTTCCTCAAAGAGAGGCAGGTACGTTGAATACACGATCCTTTCGGAGAGCTCTTTATGCAGACCGAACTCCGATCCAAAACGTCTGGCACGTTCTGTCAGCAGTTCGGGCACCCCGATGGCATCAAAATAATCTGTAGAAATCCCGATCTGGGGAACATCGGTTTCCGGATACATCCTGGCAGCTCCGGGAAGAGGCCTCAGGTATGAATTGTTCCCGTCGGGCAATGCGCGTCGGGTCTCCTCGGGCACTCCTTCAAGTGCTTCACCTGCCCTGGATATGACACTCTCCATGGCACCCCTTGCACGCATTTCAGCATCTGCCACCATCACAACAGCATCATTCTCAGCGGCACCAACGGCCTTACGAAGAGCCCGGACCTCATCTTCAGTTATTCCATAGTCTGGAAGTTCGTCAGTATGGAAGATGCCACCCACTCCGGAGGTCCTGGCACGGTCCGAGAACTCGGTACCAAGACGCCTTCCAGACTGTACCTCCCTGCCGACAAAACCTGCAAAGCCAGGAAGCAGGACCGCAAGTACCTTTCCTTTTTTCAATGCCTTTTTTATGACCCTGGACTTCGTATCCATGAAAAGGTCGGTCACATCAAAGACAGTATCACAGACAGAAGCACCTCTTTCAAGGAGTTCGTCCCTGATGGCAAGCAGGTTGACCTGACGCTCTACCTCACGTTCCACGATTGTCTCGATCATGTCCAGTGCCTGTACACCTTTAAGCTCCACACGGGCTCCCTTTGCAATGGATATGTTCACATCCTGGCGTATGGTTCCAAGACCACGCTTCACCTTCCCTGTTGAACGCAGCAGCATACCGATCTGCTGTGCGGTCTCCTTTGCATGTGCAGGGGAGATGATATGAGGGTCTGTGCCTATCTCTACCAGCGGGATACCAAGTCTGTCCAGTGAATATATGATCGAATCGCCCTGGTTCTCGATCTTCTGGCAGGCTTCTTCCTCCAGGCAAAGTACACCAACGCCAACTGGTCCGGCCGATGTATCAATATAGCCGTCCTTTGCGAGAAAAGCTGTCCTCTGGAAACCAGAGGTATTGGAACCGTCCACGACTATCTTGCGCATCACATGTACCTGGTCCACAGGCTGCATATTAAGGAGCTTGCATATGCCCAGTGCAATATCAAGGGATTCCCTGTCAAGCTCCTTTGGCGGTTCATCATCGTTCTCCACCAGGCAGGTGGTATCATAGCCTTTGTAAACGTATTTACGCCTTAGCTTGGACTGCTCCAGGGCCGCCCTGTCGGTCTCACCCATCTCGCTTGCAGTGGGTCGTAGATAACGGAAGAATTCGTAGGTCGATTCACCGGTTTCCCTGATCTGTGTGGGGCAACTGCAAAAGAGCTTCTGCTTTGAGTCAAGCTGCTGATGTATCTCAAGACCACATTTCAGGCCGAGCCCGGCATAATCGTATTTCTCACTCATGGGAAGTCTCACCAATATCAATGTCAATCAAAGTTCCATGATCAGATCCACATCTTTCGATATGGATCTGCGCTTACAGACACACATGAACATGTATCAGCATGTATAAAGTTATTGTTCATCCGCCGACCTGACCCTTTTGCTGAACTCCACCCTTACTTCGGCAGCAGGTTTTTCTTCCAGCATCTTCCGGACCTTCGGCTTTGTGAGGACAGGTTTTACCTTCTCTATACGCTCTTTTGCCATTTTGAGCAAAGAGCCGTCAATAACGGGGAACTCAACTTCAACATGTTCTTTTGGAGGCTCCTTTTCGACCTCGAGGGTCCGGGACACATCAGGAAGGTGACGCTCTCCGGTGATCATGGAATCGATCGCATCCCGCCACTGGTCTGCCCACGGGGAGTCGGGTATCTCAGTATGAGATACCTCGGTACGGGAAACTGTCATCACATCTTTTGGACATGCATTGACACAGGCGCCACAGTATATACAATACTCTTCCTTTATAGCGATCTTGGCATCTCCATCCTCGGGAACATACCATAGATGTGAAGGGCATACATTGAAACAGGCATGACAGCCCTGTGGGTCGCATTTGTCGATATTGATGTCCACCAGCCGGATCTCTCCCTCAAAGGGTTTTTTAAGATCTATTGCCTCATAGGGACAAACAACCTGGCACCAGCCACAGCGTGTGCATTTCTCATCATCCACTGTAATATTACCCTCGATCTCCGGTGCTTCACCTCTTTTCTCTCCTTTTACCCTTATAGCGTCTTCCGGGCAGAGGTCCTGGCACAGTACACAGTAATCGCACTTTTCCTCATCTACGAGCAGCAGCTCAAATGGTGTGGGGTCGACGGGAGTTGCCTCTTTTCTGATTAGAAGGAAAGCATCACAGAACTCTGCACAAAGACCACAGAAGTTACATTTGTCAGTATCGATCTCTATCTCACCTTCGGCATCTTCTTTGAACGGTGCGATCTCTTCCTTTTTCCGGAAGGTGAACCCGACATTGATAGCTTCCTCGGGGCATGCTGCCATGCAGAGGTCACAGGGCAGGCATTTCTCGTTCATCTTTACACAGGAATCATATTTCGGGAACTTTTCATTTTCCGGGAAATCGCCCTCTGATGACATCCTGAATGCGTGCACCGGACAGAAGCTTGCACACATGGAACAGAAAGTACACTTCTCAAGGTCCAGTGTTACAGGAGGAGCATCCAGTCCGGTGGCAATCTCCTGCATGGGTCCCAGTTCCAGGGCATGTGTCGGGCAGAGCCCCACACAGAGACCGCAACCAATACAACGTTTGTAGTCATAATCCAGGAATTTGACCGATTCATCGGTGATCAGCTTGTAGATGAAATGCGAGCCTTCGATATCCATGTCCCTGGTAACGGTCAGGGAACCTTCCTCAGATATCTGCTCACTCTTTTCATCAGATCCTTCGCTCATTGCGAACCCTCCAGTAGTTCAGAACCAATAGGACCTATCTTTTCCAGGTACTTCACCATATCTTTGATGGTGTTGGCAAACCTCTCGCCCTCGGCAGCAGAGATCCACTCTACCTTCAGCCTTCCGGGATCGATACCTATATCCCCGAGCACCTCCTGCAGGCTCTCCATCCTTTGTTTTGCATTGTAGTTTGCAAACGTATAGTGGCATTCACCCAGGCGGCATCCTGCAACAAGCACACCGTCGGCTCCGCGCTCAAATGCCTCGAGCACGAAAGCAGGATCTACGCGTCCGGCACACATGACCCTTATTGTCCTGATATTGCTGGGGTATTGTATCCTGGATGTACCTGCAAGATCGGCACAGGTATAGCTGCACCAGTTACAGAGGAAAGCAATTATAAGCGGGAACTGGGACTTGACCTCTGTGGCCGCATGGATCTGTGCCATCACCTGCTCATCAGTGCTGTTGCGCATGGATATGGCATCCGTGGGACATGAAGCACTGCATGCACCACAACCCATGCAGGACAGCTCATCGATCACAGCCTTGTGGTCGACAATGGAGATCTTGTTGAATTTGCATACACTGGTACATATCGCACATCCGATACATGCGTCCGGGTTCACGTGGGCACTGAGGGGGTCGCTCTCCAATTCTCCCTTCGAGAGCAACTGCATGACCTTGGAAGCGGCTGCACTTCCCTGTGCTATGGATACCTGTATCTCCTTAGGGCCGGATGCACAGCCAGCTATGTAGATCCCCTTGACATGGGAATCCACTGGCCGCATCTTTGGATGGGCTATAGCGAAGAAGCGGTCCGGTCGCCGGCTGATATTGAGTGCCCGGGAGATCTTATCCGCATCAGCTACTGTTTCCATGCCCGTGGCCAGGACTGCCAGGTCATATGGCTCTTCGCATATCTGGGCTGACAGTGTGTCCTCATAGCGCAGGCTTATCCTGCCTGACAGCTCAGGCAGGATCTCTGCGACCCTGCCGCGTGTGAAGTCGATGCCCATGGACTGGGTCCTTGTGTAATATTCCTCGTACATCTCACCTGATGCACGTATGTCAATATAATGGATGATGATGTCCATTTCTGGATAGCGTTCCTTGAGAAGCTGTGCATTCTTCATGCTGGACATGCAGCAGACCCTGGAGCAGTATGGATTGTCAACTTTTTCATCCCTTGAGCCCACGCACTGTATAAAGGCAACCTTTCCGGGCACTTTTCCTGTTGACGGTACAAGCACTTTACCCCTGGTGGGGCCCGAAGCATTGAGCAGCCGTTCAAGCTCCATATTTGTAATGACATCCGGGTAGATGCCATATCCGTACTCCGGCTTGCGGGTGGCATCGAATAGCTTGTAACCGACAGCAAGGATAATAGCTCCGACCGTGAACTGCAGTGTTTCCTCCTTCTGGTCATAATCAATGGCATCTGCCGGACAGGCCTGTTTGCACAATCCGCAGCCTACACAGTACCGGCTGTCAATATAAACTACCTGGGGTACGGCCTGAGGGATAGGCATATAGATCGCTTTGGTCTTACCCAGTCCGAAATCAAAGGGATTGGGTATCTCCACAGGGCACACACCAGCGCATTCTTCCACGCATCCCTTGCATTTATCCTCATCCACATACCTTGGCCTGCGCTTTACAGTTACATTGAAATTGCCCACCAGGCCACTGACCTCACTTACCTCGGCCATTGTGATCAGGTCGATATCGGGATGGTTCTGAACATCGGTCATCTTGGGTGCCAGTACACAGATGGAACAGTCATTGGTTGGGAACACCTCATTGAGCAGGGCCATCTTACCACCGATGGTCGGCTCCTTCTCAACCATAATGACATGGTATCCGGAATCTGCCAGTGTCAATGCAGCCTCGATACCCGCAACACCTCCGCCGATGACAAGCACATCCTTTGTGACGGTTATTTTCTTTGTCTGCAATGGATTGAGCAATTTCAGCCGGGCGATCCCCATCCTGATAAGGTCGAAGGCTTTCTGGGTTGCCATCTGCGGTTCTTCCTGGTGGACCCACGAGCACTGCTCCCGGATATTGACCATTTCCAGCAGGAAAGGATTCAGGCCGGCTTTTGCGAGCATCCTCTTGAACGTAGGCTCATGCAGATGAGGTGAACACGCAGCGACAAGTATGTGGTCCAGTTCATTCTCCTTAATGTCCCCGATTATGGATTCCTGCCCTGAATCTGAACAAACGAACTGTATGTCCCTGGCAAGTGCAACATCTCCCAATCCTTCGACCTTTTCCCGGAGTGAGCTGACATCGATGGTATGGGCAATATTCAGTCCGCAGTGGCAGATATATACTCCAATCCGCATTTTGTGGCTTCCTTTTTTTAGGAACTGATGACGTAAAAAAAGATATAGTTTTGGATAAAATGCGAAAAACCATTTGATCCTGTTATCATCCTGTATAGATTTGTCCGTTTATTTGAGAACATCCCTGGAAACGCGATAAAAGTACCATTTATGATCACATTTCACACATATCTATTTTCGAGTATCCATCTGGAAACTGCCCACCTTATAACTAAGTATATCCAATATACCAGTACCTAAAAGATACTGAACAATAAATGGTGAAAATATGTTCTGCTACCAATGCGAAGAAACACTGAATGGGACAGGCTGTATAAAGAATGGTGTGTGTGGGAAGAAAGGTGATGTCGCTGACCTCCAGGATGACCTTATCTATCTTTTAAAAAGCATTGCATTCTACAACTCAAAGGCAAGGGCAAACGGCCTCAATGATGCAAAGACCGACGAGTTCATGCTGGAAGGGCTATTCGCAACAATCACGAATACCAATTTCAGCAAGAAAGACATTGAAAGGTTCATCAGTGAAGGTTTTGACATAAAGGACGACATCCGGAAGAAACTCCTTAAAGCAAGCCCGGATGCCGGAGAGGAACTGCCCCCGCTGGCAAAGGTTACGCCAGAAAGCCTGCCTGGCATAAACACAGGCATCCTCGCAACTGAGAACGAGGATATACGATCCCTCCGGGAACTGCTCATATACGGACTCAAAGGTATGGCGGCTTATGCCCATCATGCAAATGTCCTTGGATACCGGGATGATGATATCATGGCCTTCATCGAAAAAGCGCTCATGGCAACAATGGACGATGATATGGGGGTCAGCGAACTTGTCCCACTGGTATTGGAATGCGGTTCAAAGGGCATAATTACCATGGCACTGCTTGACAGGGCAAACACAAGCACATACGGGGATCCGGAACCTACAGCCGTGAACATAGGGGTCCGTGGGAATCCCGCCATACTCATAAGCGGACATGACCTGCATGACCTGGAAATGCTCCTTGATCAGACCCGCGGCACAGGCATAGATGTCTACACACATGGCGAGATGCTTCCTGCAAACTCCTACCCTGTATTCAAGAAGTATGACAATTTTGTTGGCAACTATGGCGGATCATGGTGGAAACAAAAGGAAGAATTCGAGAAGTTCAACGGTCCGATACTCATGACCACAAACTGTATCGTACCTCCGAAGGACAGCTACATCGACAGGATCTACACAACCGGCGTAGTCGGATTCGATGGTGTCAGGCATATAGATGCAGGAGAGAATGGTGGCAAGGACTTCTCAGCCATCATCGGGCAGGCAAAGACATGCAAGCCGCCGGAACAGCTTGAAGAAGGGAAGATCATGGGAGGTTTTGCACATGCTTCCGTACTCTCAGTTGCTGACAGGATCATCGAGGCTGTTAAAGCCGGACAGATCAGGAAGTTCGTGGTCATGGCAGGGTGCGATGGCAGGCACAAGGAGAGGGAGTACTACACGGAATTTGCAAAAGCCCTCCCGGAAGACACAGTCATCCTCACAGCCGGATGCGCGAAATACCGCTATAACAAGCTTGACCTTGGAGATATAGGCGGGATACCCAGGGTCATCGATGCAGGCCAGTGTAATGACTCCTATTCACTGGTGGTCATAGCGCAGAAACTTGCCGAAGCTTTCGGAATCGAAGATATCAACGACCTGCCGGTATCATACAACATTGCCTGGTATGAACAGAAAGCTGTACTTGTCCTGCTCGCACTGCTGAGCCTTGGTGTAAAGAACATAATGCTTGGTCCCAGGCTACCGGCATTCGTCTCACCCAACGTGCTCAATGTGCTTGTCGGGCAGTTCAACATCATGCCAAACTCAAGCGTTGAGGAGGACCTCAAGGTCCTTCTTTAAATTTATTCAGGCAATTATGAAATGTCCTTGTCCGATTTTATTTGTGGAAGTGGATAAATGAAGATAACAAGTCACAGGGACGCGGAGAAAAAGAATAATCCGCATGGTGTGAACGTACACAAGCTCTACGATACTGAACATGCCCAGGTCATGCACATGGAACTCAGACCTGGCGAGGCTCTTAAGAAACATTCAACACCTGTTGATGTATTCTTTTATGTCCTTGAAGGAGAGGGGATCGTGGAGATCGGCAACGAACAGGAAACCATCACAAAGGACATGCTGGTGGACAGTCCTGCAAGGATACCCCACAGGCTGCTGAACGAAAGCGACGGTACCTTCCGTTTCCTGGTGGTCAAGGTGCCGCGGCAGACAGAAGAGACAGAGGTGCTGTAAGCAGGTCGGCCCGGCATCCAGTCCATGGGATCCCTTTGGGTCCCTTTAGTTCAATATGATCGGCACAATGCATCAAAGGTGCAGGGGATATACATGCGTATTCTCGACCTTTGACATTGAATGCCCGAAGATGGTCTTTATAAGGCTGCCTTGAAAGTTATCATTACTTCCGAATATACCGGAATTACGGATTTTTTCCGTAATTGATAAATAATGATATACTGATATACTTCCCATATTTTTGATATTATATAGGAGATTATCTATGACCGACCTTGGGCGAATAATGGAAAAAACACATGAATGGGCGTCAAAATACGCAAATAGGAAGGGGTTCCAGTTAAACCCTGATGAAGAGATGCTGGACATGGTCATCGAAGGGCTTTCCAGGAACAAGCTGGAACATGGGAAGCAGTATTGTCCATGCAGGCTGCGTACAGGCGACGATAAAGAGGACCGCAGGATAATCTGCCCGTGTGTCTACCATAAAGGCGAGATAGAAAATGAGGGCAGCTGTCACTGCTCTTTGTTCTTCAAAGTCTAAGGAATTTATTTGCCCAGGAGGAAATGCTGACCATGGCAAGCGTAATGGAAATATATCAACTGCTCCCGAAAACCAACTGCAAGGAATGCGGGAAATCCACATGCATGGCATTCGCTGTAGACCTTCTTGCCCGAAAGGTGAAGGTAGAGGATTGTCTGCCCCTTGTAAGAGAAGAAAAGTACAGGGCAAATTACCAGAAGCTCTCTGAAATAATAACTCCCGTGGGTGATGTTACAGAGACGGGACTTATCGTGCATGAGGATAAGTGCATTGGTTGTGGGAACTGCGTGGTTGCCTGCCCTGTGAACGTGGCTGCAGACCCATTTGGTGCAGGTAGCGGAAAGGCTCCAACTTCAGATAAGGTGATCCTGAAGGTTGAAGATGGCATCGTCAGGGCAAAGAATGTCGAGGAATGCCGGCGTTTTGGTGAGAATAAGATACTCTGTGTTGCCTGCATCGACACATGTCCTACAAAGGCAATTGAGTTCGTATGAACACAGCATATGACCTTTCTGAACTTGAAAACTAAATGGTGGTCTGCTTGAGCAATAATTATTATGTCTGTACCGGCTGTGCGCTTCTATGTGATGATATAGAGGTCGAGCTTGAAGGCAGCAGTCTGGTAAAGGTCCATTCTGCATGCAGGAAAGGGGTTGCACGTATGAAAGGCTGTGAGACTCCTTTAGAATGCGCAGTAAATGGAAAAAGCACTGATACGGACACTGCAATAAAGGAAGCGGCCAGAATTCTGAGCAATGCTGAAAATCCGCTTATCTTCGGCCATGGGAACTCCAGTTCACAGGCACAGAGGAAGGCCATTGCAATTGCCAGGAAGACCGGTGCATATCTTGATGATACATCTTCTTTCTGCCAGGGCCCCATCATCGAAGCCATCCTGCAGGGCAAACTGAGGACATGCACCCTGGATGAAGTGAAGGACAGGGCCGATGTCATTGTATTCTGGGGGGCTGACCCATCAAGCTCGCATCCACGGCACATGTCACGGTACTCTTACTTCCCGAGGGGGAAGGAGCGCCAGAGGGGCTGGGAGGAGGACCGCACAGCAATCTGCATCGATGTCAGAAAGTCAGACACCGCCGAGATCTGCGGGAACAATGGCACCTATATCATACCACCCGGAGAAGATGCTGAGTTCATGGATGCACTTGTCAGCGGACTTTCCAACAAGGTTCCCAAAACCTCCTTCGATTTTGATAAGAAACGCATACTGGAACTAACTAATATCCTGAAAAAGGCAAAGTTCGGTGTGATATTCGCAGGCCTGGGGCTGGTATATTCCCTTAAGGACCTTGAACCGCTGTTCGCCCTCATGGATAAGCTAAATTCTGTTTCCAGCTTCCATCTCATACCCATGGTGGGACAATATAATATGAGAGGATCGAACCATAACATCTTTGAAGAGACAGGATATGTCAACCGGGTGAAGTTCGGTACCGAAGTACTCCATGGTCCCGAATATTCAGTGGTGGAGGCACTTAAAGAAAAAGCAGTGGATGCCGCTCTTATCATAGGTTCAGATCCTCTTTCCAGCCTGCCATTGTCGGTAGCCCGTTATCTGACAGAAATACCGCTGATCACCATCGACCCATGCCAGACCCTCACATCTTCCAAGTCTGATGTGACCATCCCCTGCGCACTGGCAGGAGTGGAATCAGGAGGCACGGCCATTCGTATGGATGGCGTGGAAGTTGAAATGAAAAAGATAATAGAGACCGACCGGCTATCGGACGAAGAAATACTCACACGTATACTGGAGGCTTTATAATGGGATTCGGACAATTCCTTGCAGCACCTGAGATAAAACTGAAACTGATCACTTACAGGGATGTTTTCCAGGATTCTGCAAAGGAATCCTCAAGGTTCGGGGAAGAGTATGAAAAGCTCTCTGCCGTCATACGGCTTGATCCAAAGGACATCTCAAAGCTTGCCATCAAGGAAGGAGATACCGTATTCGTGAAGAACGGTTCTGGAAAGGTTATTGTAAAGGCGATGAAATCAGGGTATGAGGAGCCGCACCCCGGTATAGCATACATGGTGAACGGTCCGTGGTCCAATGCACTTGTGCCCGATGATACAGGCGGGACAGGTGTCCCGAAATTCAAGGATATCGAGGCAACTGTCCAGAGCGCAAAAGGCGGGAAGGTCACCGGTATATTGGATATATTCTGATTCTCTGTCTTTTTTCCGGGAACCGATCAGGTGAAATAACGTTTGGTGCGGAAATGCCGGCTTAAGTTGCAAGATCCCGGATCAGCCATTGTAAGCATCATATAGCTGCCAGGCCCATACAATGAATCCCAGCAGGTAGCCTATGAGGATGAACTGCAAAAACCAGCAGATTACCAGCGCTATCCATATCCCGGTGGCCTTGAATATCTGGCCTTTAACCAGCTGGCCCAGGCCGGGTATGAAAAATGAGAATATTGCCGGAACCCCGTGTGTTTTCTTTTCACTCATGTCCATGACCTTTAAATTACACACTCTGTTTTGGGTTCTACTTTTATAAGAGCCTTATTATGCTATTCTACATTCTGACCCGGATCCCCAAAAACCCTTTAAAGCCAGCCTCATATATCAGGTATAGGGGGAATATAATGCCATATGACAGGAATCCGGAACTACCTGATTCCGTAAAGGATAACCTGCCTGAACATGCGCAGGACATATACAGAAAAGCCTTCAATAATGCCTGGAAACAGTACAAGGATCCTTCAGACAGAAGAGGCGATGCCTCAAGGGAAGAAACCGCTCACAGGGTTGCCTGGAGTGCTGTAAAGAATGAGTATGAGAAGGACTCTGATGGGAACTGGGTAGAAAAGGATTGATTCGCAAATCTTAAACCCGGCTTACTTTTTTTATATATTGTAGTACTCTCACGGACAAATTTCAGATTACTATTATAATAACTTCTTTAAACTGAAAAGTAGATACAGTTCCTGATGCCAGAAGAGCCGGAAATTGAAGAAGAAGAAGAAGCTTTTGAAACTGAGAATTTCTCTGAACTGATAAAATATATTCTCCCGGGATATTATCGGCCTGCTCATGGGTATCTTTCTTGATGGTCAGGGGTACCTGAAGAATCCTGTTGGTCAGTGGCTTGTACGCACCCTTGCCGGAGAAGGAGAGAGTATTTTTGAGGGCATCTATTCAATCCGGCAAAGGATGAGCAGTGCCACAGGAAGCATGGCCGAAGCATATGGATGGAGAAAGCTTTTCGGATTTGCTGTTCCATGGATTATCGACCTTGGAAGCCGCTTTGCAGGAGTGGATGTTTATGGAATTCAGGGTTTTTATATACCATATTTTTATGCACTCAGTGATCAGATCGGAGCAAATATCCCGGTACTGCTTTTCCTAAAAAAGAAGGAGGATGGGGAAAAGCTTTTGGCAGGTATGTCCATCATCCATTCATGCTTGCAAGCCTGGCTGTCATACTGGGGGTGCCTGTAGGAATTATGAGTGCTCGCACCCCTGGTTTTAGCCCAACGACCAGACCCTCACAGCTCTTGAGACAATTGCAGCCAATATGTGCTGGATTCCACCTCTTGTTGCCTTGTTTATAGAACGAAGGTCCAGAAACTAACTTTTTTAGTATTGCTAAAGTTCAGTAAAAATGGAAGTACTGGATAAACTTTAAATAATAAAGAACACTACATATGTAGTGTATAAGCTACATATGTAGGTATATGTATTCCTGCTAACAAAGAGGTGTAAAAGTGAAAAGAATATCAGCAATACTCATCGCAGGAATGCTTATTGCAGTTGTTGCGGGAGCAGGCATTGTAAGTGCAGCCTCCGGGAATTCAGATGAAACTGGATTCTTTGGGACTATGTACAGGTGGGCCAATAATATGAGATACAATGGATTTGGAAGTTGTCCATACTTTGGCCCCAATGCCATTGATGATGGTACATACACAACAGTAGAACCTGAAGTCATAACCGCTGAAGAGGCAATAACTATCGCCGAAGATGAGACCGGGCAGGATATCCAGGAAGACAATGTTTACCAGATGGGCAGATGGTGGGTCTTCTACTACACAGATGAGAACGATGTCGTAAAACAGGGACGCATTGATGCGTACACCGGTAATGTGATAGAGGACTTCGCTGAAAGCAGAACATACCAGCAGCAGTATAGTCAGAATGGCCGTTACATGCACGATGGTGAATATGGCGGCAGTTGC
>JAFGCK010000015.1 GCA_016932675.1 Methanosarcinaceae archaeon
AAGTAGGCCGGTGCATACTCCACAGCGTCTATATCAAGCACCGTGGACGCAAAAGGGTCGTATCCGATGGGCTTGCTGTTTTTATCCTTCACCCGGATGCACTTGATAAATGAACGCCTTCTGGGGCTGAATAGTCGTGTCAGTATGGAATCTTTGATGATGTCCGCCTCTTCCTCCCATTCGGAAACGTCCTTGACTAGGGCCTTCCCCATCTTTACAGCTGCATATATCCCGGCACAACATGCACAATTAGCGTATATCTCAAAACCGTGCTCATAGGCAGGGTACTCGTGGATGCTGTTGATCGTATGGATAAGGTTTACTTCTTCGTTCTTGTTAAGGAGTATGAAGCGAACTGCCTTCTCGATGGTTTCCCAGTATCGCATCACGAAAGCCTTGTCAGCCATCTCCTCAAAGAACGAGCCGCCGGTTGCCTCGAAATACTTGCCCATGGCAAAGAGCACCAGCCCAGTGCCATCGATCTGAAGGTCCTTGTAACTTGCATCGTTGCCATCTACATCGTATCTCTGAGAGAATTCCCCCAGGGGTTTCTGTGAATTGAGCACGAACTCAAGCCCCCTTCTGGCCTCATCCATCAATCCTGCATGGATGCAGCCAAGTATCGCCATGGAATGGTCCCTTGGGTAAATGAAAGGGTAGCGTGTACCCGGAGGACTCGCATAGAAACCGCCATTCTCATGCTGATTATTTTTGAGGATCTGGATGCTGTTTTCGTATAGTCTTTCCGCTTCCATCCGATTCAAGTGACTCACTCCTTTTCCGGATACACTATTTTGTAGACATAGAATGCCTTATCGAGGATACTTCTGACCTCTTCCTTTGCCATCCCTGCTTTTTCGATAGCCTCTTCGTTGAATTGTATAAAATCGCTGTTAGGTGATTTTGAACCAAGGTTATATATCCTGGCTCCTGCAAGTTCGGCTCTTTTCCTGGTATAACTATGCTGCAGTATCCCCAGCACATGGGTCAGCGCAGGATAGTCCCAGGGATTCTCTGAAGCATTTTTCAGTTCATACATGGCGTTCACAACATCGTCGAACTGGGCAGGTGACTCGTATATCTCAAGGAATTCAGTGATCTCGCTCCCGAAAGGGCATACAGGCAGATAATTGATGTTATTCTCCCTTGCACCTTCAAAACCCGGTCCTTCAAGGGTTGCAAGCTCCTCTCCTATCTCCTGCAGCCAGTCTATGGTTTCCAGTGGTCCGTTCTTATCCACCATTTTCATCACTCCTACCAAAAATGCATGTGGAAGCATATTATCAAGTCTTATCATGCGATTACCCCTATTTTCACGGTCTTCAGTTCTGACTGCGATCATCCCTTACAGCAGATATGCAATGACCGTCATTGTTTGACTTATATAGTAGAATGTTCATCCTTCAGACTATAAAAGTCTGTTCTCTTTTCCCTCAATATTTGTTATTGCTGATAGCAGGAGATCTTCAAAAACCATTCTCAGCTAACTGATGAAATGATCTCCTTTATGGCAATGTTCCATCCCACCGGCCCGATCCCAGCAACCCTCATAATGCCCGGATCCGTGATCCTGGGGTCATGTTCACCGTTATGTTTCTGCACGAGCACAGGTACATCCACGGCCTGAAGCATGGGAAGGTCGTTCAGGCTGTCTCCAAGCCCAATCGTCCTGATCTCCCCGTATTCCCTTCGGTATAGCCCGGCAAGTAAGTTCACTGCCTTTCCCTTATCGTTGTCTCCGAGTATGTGCCAGTACCTGCCCCCCCTGGTATAGTTAAGTCCATGCTCCCTTATCTTCTCTTTTAGCCTGCCTGCGGTATTTTCATCGCCTTTCAAAATGAAAGCCTCGTCATAATCCCGCATCTTTGCCAGCCGTGCAGATCCGATATCAAGTCCCGTGTCCTTACTGACATCCTCGTCGTCCATGTCCCCGAAACCAATGATATCCATGTTCTCATGGGTGCGTATGTTCAGAAGAACATGTCTCAGTGTATCGTAAGAAGTTCCAAGTTCGATAACATCGTAGTCCCCTTCTGTCTTAGAAACAGGGTAATCAAGATCGAAATAATCCCGTGGGATGAATATAGCTCCTCCATTCTCGGATATGAACGGATGCGAGGACCCCAGTTCCCTGACATATACCTCGATCTCCGCCCGGGTCTTACTGGTACAGAATATAAGTGGGATGCCCTTTTCTTTCAATTCCACAATGGCCGGTTTTGCTGCGTCATAGGAATAGGTGTTGTGGTCTATCAGGGTACCGTCAAGGTCAGTGAATACGATGTATCTCATACTTTGTTTCCTCCGGAGCGGATGTATCCTGAGCTTTTGGCCGCAGGGCTGATCGTTGTTTGCATCATGAAAATGTGGCTATCACAGGAATAAACCCGTATTCCCGGCACTACCCATTTTATGCTATTATATTCTTATTTGCTTAGCCACATAAAACCTTCCATTATATTTCAGGAATGTTTCTCTGATCGCATTCACCTGACCGGCATACATATATCAACAATATGATGCTTTTCAGGATGTTCTTCAGGGGAGTTCAGATATATTTCGTAGCTTGCCCGGGACATATCCATTTCAAGGTTATTCTGTATCAGCCAGTCAATGAGCTTTTCCCATACAGGGCCGTATTCTTCAGCCCCGGTCAGCTCTGCCCGCATCACTACGTACTTTCCTCCGGGAAGCTTTTTCCTTTTAACCTCTCCATCAACTTCAATATCATCGTCAATGGTCATGCATACATCCAGCCTTAGTTCTTCCGGGGGTGTGACGCCCGGATCGTCATAGTAAGCGGATATCCAGAGTGTATCAGGTCCCATCAGTTGTTTCGGGCCTGCCCAGCTGCCAAGTTTTCCAAACATCTCTTCGAAGACACCGGCGTTTCCAGGATAGTTGCCTTTGAATGAAACGTATGCTACATTCCTTTCCTCAATTTCTGTTATTTCTGGCTCGTTTATTATCTCCAAACCTGTCACCAACCTTTAACTTCAAACGTTCTCTGTAACAAGTGGTATAAAAGTCCATAGTAAGTCGGATGAAAGTAATTTATGCTGATCCGCATGCTGCATTAAAAAGATAGGGTATAACCTTTGCTTTTAACCCAAGCTTTATTAGATATTTTTACCTTCTATAGGGATACCATGGAAATAAGGTCCCTTGATATACCTGAAGAGATCATGCAATTCTACCTTGACTCCGGGATCGAGAAACTGTATCCTCCCCAGGCCGAAGCTATCGGGAAAGGATTGCTCGAAGGCAGGAATATCCTTGCTGCAATTCCTACGGCATCGGGAAAGACACTTCTGGCAGAGCTTGCCATGCTCAAATCCATCTTCCAGGGTGGCAAGGCGTTGTACATAGTACCCCTGAGGGCCCTGGCATCCGAGAAGTTCGAACGTTTCAGGCAATTCTCATCCATAGATCCCAGGAATGGGAAGGATGGCGGTGTCAGGGTGGGCATATCCACAGGGGATTTCGAATCAAGGGACGAATGGCTTGGTTCCAATGATATCATCGTCGCCACCTCGGAGAAGACAGATTCCCTGCTGCGTAACAGTACATCCTGGATGGAAGAGATAACCATCATTGTGGTGGACGAGGTGCACCTGCTGGATTCTGCGAACAGGGGCCCAACCCTTGAAGTGACCCTCACCAAGCTCATGAAGCTCAATCCTGGCTGCCAGATCATCGCACTTTCAGCAACCATCGGTAACGCCTGTGAGGTCGCTGACTGGCTCCGGGCGGCACCCGTGCTCAGCGAGTGGAGGCCTACGGCTCTCAGGGAAGGTGTCTATTATGGCGGTAACATCAATTTCCGGGGTTCCCAGAAAATGATCCCCGACACTACTAAGGATGATGCCATCAACATCATTCTCGATACCCTTGAGGAAGGTGGTCAGTGTCTTGTGTTCGAGAGCAGCCGCAAGAACAGTGTCGGTTTTGCAAGGCGCTCAGGTGCCAGTGTCTCAGGGCTGCTGGACAGGCCGACACGCAATGCGCTTGATGATATCGTTGAACAGGTTCTTGAGACCGGTGAGACAGAAGCTTCAAAAGTGCTGGCCCAGTGCATCAGGAACGGAACAGCTTTCCACCATGCAGGACTGAGCTCTGCGCATCGCAAGCTCGTGGAGGATGGTTTCCGGGAGAATAAGATCAAGGTTATATGCAGTACTCCAACACTGGCAGCAGGACTCAATCTCCCCGCAAGGCGGGTCATTATCAGAAGTTACAAACGCTTCGACCCCAACTTTGGAATGCAGCCTATCCCGGTACTCGAATACAAGCAGATGGCAGGCAGGGCGGGCCGCCCTCACCTGGATCCTTACGGGGAGTCTGTGCTTGTGGCAAAGTCCTATGGCGAGATGGAACAACTGTTCGATAATTATATCGATGCAGGTGCCGAGGAGATCTGGTCCAAGCTTGGTGCCGAGAATGCCCTGAGGACCCATGTCCTGTCAACCATCGTGAATGGTTTTGCGACCACAAGAGACGGACTTATGGAATTCATAGAAGCCACGTTCTTTGCCCACCAGAACGATACATGGGGATTGATAGAGGTCATTGATGATTGTCTTGATTTCCTGAAGGCCAATGATATGCTCGAGGGGGGTGAGCAACTTGAAGCTACCACTTTTGGGAAACTTGTGTCCATGCTTTACATCGATCCGCTCTCGGCAGCTATCATGATCGACGGGCTGGACAAGGCAAAGAACGTGACCGAACTTACCCTGATGCACCTGATATGTAAAACCCCTGATATGAGGCAGCTTTACCTGAGGTCTGGCGACTACGGGCTCATCAATGACTTCGTGCTGTCCCACGCCGAGGAGTTCACGGAAGTGCCCGATCAGCTCAATGATACGGAATATGAATGGTTCCTGGGTGAGGTGAAGACCGCCCTTCTGGTGCTGGACTGGATCAATGAGAGGTCCATGGATGATATCAGCAAGTGTTTCAATGTGGGCGAAGGGGATATCCATGCCTTTGCCGAACTTGCGGAATGGCTGATGCATTCCCTGTCGCGTCTTGCAAGGGTCCGGGAGAATGCTGCTGCTGATATTGCAGGCACTCTGGAAAAGAGGATACACTATGGTGCGCGTCCTGAACTCATGGAACTGGCGGGGATACACGGCATAGGACGCGTACGCGCCCGCAGGCTCTATGACAGCGGACTTAAGAGCATTGCAGATATCAGAAAGACCGACCATGCTGTTCTTGGTGCTCTCATTGGTACTAAGACCGCAGAGAAACTTCTCAGGGAGATCGGCATGCACATAAACATAGGTTCAGGAGCCGCGGGCGAAACAAATTCAAGGACAATGGACTCACTTCTCAGGAATGAACAGAGCACGTTCAGTGATTTTGAAAAGTGAGCTTATATGAAAAAAGACCAGTTCTAAAATAAGGTTTTGGAGAAAAAGCTATTCAGAAACAACTATCTTTTGAACAATCTATATATGATGAACAGTTATAGTCTGCAACAGACGCAGATAAGATCTATCCGGATCGACCATAATTAGGGGATTACCATGCTTTACAAAAGATTATCGGAACTAGGCGATGAAGAAAGGGAAAAACTCATCAACCGCGGCGGGGAGCTTGCAGATGTATCAGAGACCGTGGCTGCCATCATAAGGGATGTGAAAGAGAACGGTGATGAGGCTCTTCGCAGCTACACAAAGAAATTCGACAGGGCAGACATTACGGCAATCGAGGTTTCACAAGAGGAGATCGATGAAGCGGTGGACAGTATCGATGCTTCCCTGCTTGAAAAACTCGAGTTCGCTGCTGAAAATATACGTAAGTTCCACCAGGCACAGATGCCCGAAAGAACGTGGTTCATGGAGCTATCTCCCGGTATCGAGCTTGGCCAGAAGTTCACTCCCCTTGAAAGCGTGGGCGCATACGTGCCGGGGGGAAGGGCTTCCTATCCATCCACCGCTCTTATGACGATAATCCCTGCAAGGGTTGCCGGTGTGAAGAGTGTAGTGATGTGTACCCCTCCGGGACCGGACGGGAAGGTGAATGCCCTGACCCTTGCCGCGGCCAGGACCGCAGGTGCAGATCATGTTTATAAGATAGGTGGAGTACAGGCTGTTGCCGCCATGGCATATGGTACCAAGAGCGTGCGCCCCGTATCTAAGATAGTAGGTCCTGGAAACGTCTACGTCACTGCTGCAAAGATGCAGGTACGTGACAGTGCGGAGATCGATTTCCCTGCGGGTCCCAGTGAAGTACTTATCATCGCCGATGATTCGGCTGATGCTGCAATGGCGGCATCGGATCTAATAGCTCAGGCAGAACACGACCCCAATGCGGTATCTGTGCTTGTGACAGTCTCGGAAGAACTTGCCGAACAGGTTCACAGGGAAGTGCTGGAGCAGGCTGGCAGGACTGCAAGGGCCGAGATCGTAAACGCTTCCCTGAAAAATGCTGCAGTGCTCGTAGCTGATTCTATGGAGGAATGCATACAATTCTCTAACGACTTTGCGCCCGAGCACCTTGAGATCATGGTCGCTGATCCTGATCCTGTCCTTGAGGACATAGATAACGCAGGATCGATATTTGTTGGCAACTATGCGCCCGTCCCTGTAGGAGACTATGCCTCCGGAACAAATCACGTTCTACCTACCGCAGGTTATGCTAAGATCTATTCGGGGCTAAACATCCTTCACTTCCTCAAGTGCTCAAGCATACAGAAGATCAGCAAAGAAGGTCTTATGACCCTCAGAGATGCAGTTATTTCCATAGCCGAGAAAGAAGGCCTCATGGCACACGCCGAGTCCGTAAGAGCCAGGTTCAGGAACTAATGCCTTTTTTTGTCATCTAAATCGATAATTATTTAATAGGTAAAGGCATACACTAATTTAGTAAGTTCTTTAGTGGAGAACTGAATGTGAGGGAGTTTCATGAAGATCAGAGTTGTAAGTTCGCGAGAGGAGATACCAAATCTAAATCCAAATGAGAAGGTGATCCATCTTGCATTCAGACCGTCGAACAGGGATATATTTTCCCTGGTGCAGACCTGCCCCAAAGTAGAAGTGATACAGATACCAAGCTCTTACCGCCGTACGGTTTCCAAGTCAATTGAGATGTTTCTGGAAATGCAGGATATCAAGCTCATTGAAGGGGATGTATGGGGTCACAGAAAAGATATCAATGAGTACTACAGCGTATCTCCCGCACTCCTTGATAAGATCAAAGAGCTCAAGTCAGAGGGGATGTCTGATGAGGAGGTAGTGAGCAAACTGGAACGTGAGGGCAAACTTAACAGGGACATGCTCTTTTACATATTGGGGAAAAAATAATTTTGCTCAGCCTTAGTATAGTGAAGTATCGTATGATACGATACCACTATCATTTTGCATAAATCATCTCAGATCTGCTAAGCCTCTACTGATCTGATCTCATTCAGGTCGGCATGGGCTGCATCTCTTAACTGCTCGCGCAGCTCGGGTAATGCAGACAGTGCACGCTCCCAGTCAGGAAGAAGCGTACCAGAACTGTCTTTAAAATAATTGTCGCCTGCTGTCATGAGTATCTCGGCGAACGTATCCACATACTGCTCTTCCTGGTGCCTGCTGTAATGCAGCCCGTTGCAGATGGCATCTGCGTGGTATTGCCGTATCAGATCCTGTGCGGATCGCTTGTATTTTACCTGTATACCCCTTAAGAATGTCTTCGAGACCTTGGTACTGGTAGTTTCGTTCACTATGCGCAGAAAAGTGACCATGATGTCGTTCACCATCTTTCCCAGTCCTTCGGAGGGGCTGCTTCCCATTTCCTTGTGCTTGTGGTCATAGAAGCCCAGGTCTGTCTGGCATATCTTCTTCATGGTTGTATTCCTGTATGTTTCCGCAAGCAAGCCGACCTCAAGTCCCCAGTCGGAAGGCACGCGTATATTGAGGGCAAGGTCCCTTGTAAAGGCAAACTCTCCCGAAAGTGTGTACCTGAAAGCCTGCAGATATTCGAGTACATCCGATTCATACTGGACATCCTTTACAAGTGTATCAAGAAGGGGACGCACGAAGAGACGGTAAACACGTCCATGCATCGTTTTTTCATCAAGCTTTATCCTGGCATAGTATCCCTTGTTGAAATAGAAATTAAGCTGAGGGTTCATTATCGGATAGAGCATTTTTGCCGGCAGGTCCTTGTTGTAGGTCAGAATGTCAGCATCATGGAGAACTATTGCATATGCATACAGGCTTGCTATGCCCACCGCTATCCAGGCATCCTTCCCCTTCCCGCTGAAGCCGGTGATGTCGAGATCGTTATCTTTCATCTCGCTGATTATCGCAGAAATACGTGGTCCGTTGCACCACACGACCATGTGGTCAAGTTCAAGTTTCTCAAAGAAGTCAACAGTGCGCCTGTACAAATCCAGGTCATCCGCAGCAAGCGCGATAACGACTTTTTTGATGTATGTGCACTTGTTCAGTTCATGCACTATATGGGTCAGAGCTGGATTCTCTATCTCCTCATAGAGCATGGGGATCACTACAACAGCAGGCCTGATGTATGACAGTTCATGCAGGTGCTGTGCTATCCTCTC
>JAFGCK010000144.1 GCA_016932675.1 Methanosarcinaceae archaeon
ATATACCAGCTAAAGATCTTTTTTGAAAGCCTGGAAATACAGTTTATGATAGATCTTGTGGAATATTCATACCAGCACACGGATAAAATTGCCCACGTGTTCCTGTATTTTGGCCTGGGCATCTTCCTGCACCTGACATTTCGGAGTTCGGATAGCAGGATCCTCAGAAAATATGCAGCTCCATTCGCCATATTTATAGGGATCCTGTATGGTATCAGCGATGAGATCCATCAGATGTATGTACCCGGGAGGACTTCAAGTATTCATGACCTGTATGCAGACGGAATAGGTGTGACAATAGCACAGCTTGTATTCATTATGCTGCTTCTGATAGGCCTGAACAGTAGGAAAAAAGGGGAAGAAGATACGTGCCAGGACGATCCTTAGGCACGCGTGCCATTTATCGGGCCCTGACAGGATGATCGTTCCTGTCGCCGCGGCCTATCCCCTTATAGATGAAACCGGCCTCAATGAACCTATCCGGATTTATTACATTCCTTCCGTCAATGATCACGGGGTCTGCCTTTCCCATGAGTTGTCCCAACGAGGAGGGGCTGATGCTAAAGTATTCTTTATGTCCGGTGAATATCACCACGACATCGGCATCCCGGACAACTTCTTGCAGGTTCCCGGATATCTCAACATCAGGATAATGGAGCACATGCGGGTCATGGACCATGATCCTTGCACCTGCATCAAGTGCCATGTCCCTGTACGGCTCTGACGGGGGATTGCGGGCATCATCGGAATCGTTGATGAAGGCCCACCCCAGCATGGCTATTTTAGAGCCTGCAACATCCTTATCGATCCTCTGCAGGGCGGCCCTGGTAAGGTTATACATGTGTACAGGCATGAAGTCATTGACCCTTCTTGCCAGCACATAGATGGATTCTGCGTTCTCAGGGTAGTCCAGGGTCCCGCCGCCCAGTCTGACACCCCTTTCAAGATGGTAGGTGTCCTTGGTCAGGCAGTGTCCGCCAACGCCTGCTCCGGGCCAGAGCATTGCCCTGGTTATCCCTTCGCCTTTCAGGCTGTCGATCCCTGTCCTTACATCGTATACGTTTATACCCATGGCCTCGCAGTAGAGTGCAAGCTGGTTAACGGCTGCTATCTGCAGGTCCCTGAAGGTGTTCTCAGCGGTCTTTGTGACCTCGGCTGCAGTTGCTGTCATCGGGATTACCTTCCCTCTGGTAAGGACGGGTGAATAGAGATCCACGGCCCTTTTGGTGCTGACCTCATCGATACCCCCGACAATGCGATCATGCTCCCGGATGTTGCGCAGCAGCCTGCCAACCATCACCCTTTCGGGAGCATGTGCAAGCGCAAAGTCCTCCCCTGCCACAAGGCCGGACTCTTCTTCCAGGATCGTCCGGGCCATGCCATCTGTGCTGCCGGGTGTGACGGTCGACTCAAGGACCACAAGCATTCCCGGACGCAGATATCTCCCCACATTGCGGATACCTTCCTTCAGTGCCCCGAAATCAGGCTCTAGTGCCTTGGGATCGGCAAATGGCGTCTGGATGGCAAGTGTCACGGCATCGAGTTCCGCTATCCTTGAGAAATCCGGTGTGCATTCGAACTTCCCCGTATTTACAACCTTCTGCAGGAGTTCTTCCAGGCCTGGCTCTTCTCCTTTAAGGGGGCTTTCCCCCCGGTTCAGCATGTCTATCTTGTAGCCGGATGAAGGCGAGTTCCTCTGGAACCCCAGCACATGGTCGAAGCTGTTCGAATCGGCAAAAAGTGCAGCAGCAGGGATACCTACATATCCCATGCCGATGACCCCTATCCTTTTTATGGGCCCCCTGTCCCCAAGAATCTTTTCAAGTTTGTCGCTCATGTTATCACTTAATACGTATCATCTTTTCTTCCTGATAGGACCGGATGGCAGCAAGGCTCACATTGAGCGCATGAATGCCGTCCTCACCGGCTGGTTCCGGCTGCATGTTCCTGCCTATACGATCAATGAAATGCTCAAGTTCGTTCCTGAGAGGTTCTTTTTTTTCGATCTTGGCCTTGCGTATCCAGCTGCAGTCATGAAGCTCGAGCGTCTGGTCGATGTAATCAAGGTATGCAACGCCTTTCATCCCAACAGCTGTAAGTTTCCTTACCTTATGCGGGGTAAGCCAGTTGACCTCTACAAGTCCTGAGAACTGGTGGTCAAAACGCATGTGTATGGTAGCATGGTCTTCCATGGAATGGATGTCCGCTCCTGCAACAGCATAGACCTGGTTCACATGCTTGCCGTAGAGGAAGGATATTACATCGATGTCATGAACACCGATATCAAGGATGACCCCTACGTCCCTTATCCTGGGGTTATAGGGCCCGACCCTTGTTGTGGATATAGAGACTATCTTGCCGAGAAGGCCTGTATCTATTATCTCCTTGAGCCTCAATATTGCAGGATTGAACCGTTCGATGTGCCCTACCATCACATAGCGGCCAAGCTCTTTTGCGGTGCTGAGGATGGCCTGTGCGTTCTCAATGCTGTCTGAGATCGGTTTTTCCACAAGGATATTGGCCCCGGCCCTTAAGGCAGCTACGGACACATCCCTGTGCAGCCTGGTTGGCACAACGATGCTCACGGCATCCAGCCCTTCCTTAAGCAGTTCGTTATAGTCCGTGAATGGTCGGGTATTGTACTGCCCTGCAAGCCCTTCCACAAGCTCGGCATCAATATCCGATATGCCCACAAGCTCCACATCCGGCATCTCGCTATAGATGCGTATGTGGTTCTTTCCCATTGATCCTGCTCCGATCACTCCTGCCTTTATCATCTGTCAACACTCCATTGTCTGATCGTATCGATCATGTAACCGATCTCTTCCTCTGTAAGCTGCGGATGAACCGGCAGGGAGAGCACTTCCCTGCTCAGCTCCTCGGCCACAGGCAGTTTGTCCGCGTAGCCAAGTTCCTGATAGTAGGGTTGCATGTGGATGGGTATGGGGTAATAGATCCCGGTACCTATGCCTTTGTCCATGAGGAACGATACGAGCTCATCCCTGTACTGCGTGCGTATCGTGTACTGATGGAAGACATGTGTGCATCCCTGCCTGACCACCGGGCATGTTATGCCTTCTATTCCCTGGAGGCCTTCTGTGAGCATCTGCGCATTGCGCTGCCTTGCTGATGTATAGCTGTCCAGCTTTTGCAGCTGCACAAGGCCGATGGCGGCACATATGTCTGTCATGCGCAGGTTATATCCCAGCATCTCATGCAGGTATCGCTGCCTGGATCCGTGCTCACGGACCATGCGGGCCCTTTTTGCGATCTTCTCATCGTCAGTTGTTATCATGCCGCCTTCACTGGTTGTCATGTTCTTTGTGGGATAGAAGCTGAAAGATCCTGTTCCAAACGATCCTGCCTTTTTGCCATTGAATGTTGCTCCGTGGGCCTGGCAGGCATCTTCGATAAGTACCAGGTCATTGTCCTCTGCGATCTGCACAAAGGCTTTCATATCTGCCGGGTGGCCGTAAAGGTGTACAGGCATGATGGCCTTTGTACGGCCTGTGATCTTTTCGCAGACCTGGCCGGGGTCAAGGTTGAACGTGTCGCGGTCTACATCAGAAAAGACGGGTCTTGCACCTGTGAACATTATGGAATTGGCAGTTGCGATAAAACTGAACGGGCTGGTGATCACCTCATCACCCGGGCCGATACCATGTGCAAGCAGACTTGCATGCAGGGCTGCCGTCCCTGAATTCACGGCGATCGCGTGATCAACCCCCACATATCCGGCAAACGCCTGTTCAAAGTCGGCTACACGCTGCCCCTGGGCTATCATGCCAGAGCGCAGCACATCGCTCACGGCCTGTATCTCAGACTCGCCAAGTTGTGGTTTTGCGATCGGTATTATTTGATCATCCCCTGATGTAATAAATATATATGCATTTATATATTCTATATTCTATTTATACATTGCATCCGGTCCGGCAGTTCCCTTATCTTTGCAGGGCAACCAATGGCAAGTTTCCATGCAGGTACGTCCTTTGTAACCAGCGCCCCCGCTGCCACCACGGCCCCTTCCCCTACCTCCACGCCGGGCAGGAGGGTCGCATTGGCTCCGATGGTTGCTCCTTTTCTCAGAACGGGTCCTTCAGGTACGTATTCCCCTCTTACGGGATACCTGTCGTTGGCCAGCACGGCGCAGGGACCTATAAAGACGTTATCCTCAATGGTGACGTGGGTGGGAATGTACACGTTACCCTGGATACTGACATTGTTACCGATACTGACATTGCCGTCTATTATCACGTTGGTGCCCACAAGGACATTGTCGCCAATGCCTGTTCTCTCCCGTATCATGGCATTATGGCCGGTCCTGAACAGATCGCCGGTGCTGACATTGCTGAAGATGGTAGTACCGGCCCTGATAAATGCCCCGTCGCCAATGTGACAGCCAGGGAACTCGAAGTCTTCGATCTTTCTGCCTTTTGCCAGTATCTGCTGTAATATGTCATGCTGGGGATATCCCAGGATCACATCCTCCATGACCGTACAGTTATTTCCCATGGTCGTGGAGCCATAGATCCTTGCAGAACTATGTATATGGCTGTTAATCCCGTGCATTGACCCACTCTCTCCTTTGATATAATGTGTTTATCATATAATCATTTTTGATCTACAGATTGATCAGTAGTTGATTAATAGTATCAACTGGCATATTTTGTCCATAGTTTCCCTCGGGATTTCGGTATATCATTAGATTGTTCACCGTCCTCCAGCAGGTTACACATTATAGGGTACTTTCCAATAAATAATTTCTCTATTTTTTTTATTTCGGATATGGAAAGCAGGAATATGTCAGTGCATCCCTGGATACAGCCAGAGCTGTTCAATTGTTCCGGACGAAGTTTGGGAACGGTAGTTATTCATCTAATGGATCTGTTCTTCATAGGACACCTTTCTTTCTCACCCGTTGATGGATGATATCGCAGAGGGCGGCCTGAGCTACCTGTACCCGGTCTATAATGGACCTTTCAGCATATTAAATTTCATGGACGTCCGGCTATCATCGGCGGACTTCTTCCATTATAATCTCGCCTGCTTTGTTTGAGTGTTCTTCATATTTGGTGTCATGTTCACAGCCCGGCTGGCTCTGAAGGATCCCGGCTTTGGGTTCAGGTACGAGCCGATGGATTAAAGCTATGCCTGAATGCCATCAGAGGAGTTTGCGGCTTCATTTTTTTTCTTCGGGCTTCGTAAGAATGACAAAGCTATTTATAATATTGCATTAAGTATATAATTAATATTATACTGGTGTATTTTCAGGAGGAAAACGCGCATGACATGCAAATACTTCAAACACTGCGAACATGCAAGCAGTACTTCCTTCACCTGCACACGGGGTGATGGAGGCAGCTATTGCGGTGTTTTCAGGATACTGGCGGAAGAACAGGCAGATGCCGGGCAGGACCTTTCTGTTTGCAGGCCGCTTCGCTACATTCGGGAAATGCTGTCAATCTGTTAAGGGATGTGCTCTGCAGGGCATTTTC
>JAFGCK010000016.1 GCA_016932675.1 Methanosarcinaceae archaeon
ATATCTTCTTTTTTAATCCAATTATGCTTTGAGGTCTAAAAAGACTTTTTTTTCCCCGACAGGTACCTCTTTCTTGTGAGTAGAAAATGTTCTGCTTCCCTTCCATTCTGCTTTACAGTTCCCTGATGCTCCATACCTATCTTCCTGGCAACATTTACTGAGGCAGGATTGGCAGAAGAGCAGTAGACAGAGATCCTTTCTATATCAAGCACCAGGAACATGTATTCCACAAGCTTTTCAGTGGCTTCGCTTGCATATCCCTGTCCCTGGAAATCCGGCGAGATCGCGTAGTATATCTGTGTTTCAGGAAGGAATTCTGCCGAAGCAAAACCACAGGAGCCTATAACCTCACCTTCTGCCCTTTTGCACACTGCCATGGCAAAGACGGGCTCATCGGAATCATATGAATCTATAAGCATATCAAGGAAGGCTTTTGTTTCCCCGTAGGTCTGGCTTGGGGGCATATCGGTATAGCGTGTTATTTCCCTGTTGTTGAAAAAATGATAGAGATCTTCCAGATCCTCAGATACGTACCGACGTATCAGCAGTCTCTCTGTCTTTATGGAAACCGGTATCTTCAAGATATTACCGCCCTTCTGTCAAATGATCCCTGCAAGGCGCAGGAAATTGTTGAACAGTTTTTCAGCATTTGTCCTGTACCCTTCCTGGATATTTTTTAGATCGTTCTTCAACTTATCACTGTTAAGTGCCTTCAGCTCCGGATCTTTTTCAATCCAGACGTCAAGCATTGCGGGTGTGAGTTCGAAGTGTCCCTGTAATCCATATGCACTCTCTCCTACTTTCACTATCTGGTCCTTGCAGAAGTTTCCCTCTGCAAGTAGCTCCATTTCATCGGTGATATCAACAGTTTCACCATGGAGGTGGAATATCTTCATGGGGTTTTCCAGTCCGCTGAAAAGAGCGTCCTTCTTTTTCCCGGTGCATATATCCACTTTAAAGTAATTACCATCCGGTCCCCTGAAACCAATTTCTTTGACATCGCTTTTCCGGACATTTCCACCACATGCCTTTACAAGGACCTGCATTCCAAGGCATATGCCCATATACGGTATGCCGTTGTCTACTGCTGTCCTGACCATTTGCAGTTCGCTGATCATTTTCTCATTTTTGTCATTAGCACTGTCAGGACCGCCAAATACGAAAACAGCAGCATATTCCAGGGGATCAGGAAAAGCCTCACCGGATCCGGCTTCGACAACATCATACAATATCCTGTTCGCTTTCAGAATGTCCCCGAGGATACCGGGACCTTCTCTGGAAATGTTCTTTATCACCAGTATTCTCATGTTATATTAAAGGAAAAGGCTTCCATAAATATTTTATCAGGAATCGTCCCGGGAAAAATATCATTGCAATAATGGACAAATCAACAATGGACAAATGTGCAGGCTATTACTGACAAAAGGAAACCCTGAGGAAATGCCGCCACCTCAGCATTCATGCTCATACTCCACAACCAATGTATTATACGCCCTCAGGGTTTGTTTTTTGCGGGTCGGGTAATCCCGTAACACCAACCAATTAACCACGCCACAATATGGAAGTTCCATATCCTGTGCGTTTCCTGTGCATCATATTCCACTACTTTTCTATTATATATATTTGTCGAACTTCGCAATTCCTATCGTACTCATAATTATGATATATCTCAAAAAAAGCATGGATAAGTTGAGGAAGCTCTCTGTATCATTCACCAATGATCCTGTTCAGTGCACTGGAATAATGGCAAAAAGCTGACCTGCTGAAACAAACAAGCCTGATATCTGACAGCAGGTCATCATTTTGCAGGAAGTCTTTTATGGTAGTGACAGCTATCACCGAAGCCCTGTCGGGGGGAAAGCCATAGGCTCCTGTGCTGATGGCCGGAAATGCCATGCTTCTTATCTTGTGTATGGCTGCTAGCTCAAGGCAGTTTCTATAGGAGCTTGCAAGCAGGCTGTCCTCTCCGGCATTACCTCCCTGCCACACCGGACCCACCGTATGTATCACCCATTTTGCAGGAAGCCGGTAACCCCGGGTTATCCGCGCCCCTCCTGTGGGGCATCCACCAAGGGTCCTGCATTCTTCCAGCAGTTGCGGACCTGCAGCCATATGTATTGCACCGTCAACGCCTCCGCCACCAAGAAGGGAATTGTTTGCTGCGTTGACTATTGCATCCACTTCCTGCTCTACGATATTTCCCTCGATCACGCTTATGGTATCAAAACTGTTCATGGGTTCACTTCCCTGAAACAAATTGTCGTTCATATGTATCTATTAAGGGGATATATCATTTGCTCGTGGAATTCTCTGAGAAATCCTTAAAGATGTTTAAAGCCTTAATATATTGAAAAGGAAGAATTAATATGGATAGGGTCACGCAGGAGATACTTGATAGATTAAGGGAGATCAACAGTGTTCCCAGGTGCTCGGGGCATGAGGAAAGGATATCCAACTGGCTGAAGGAATGGGCCCTGGAAAATGGTCTAAATGTCAAGTTCGACAGTGTGAACAATGTACTTATCAGCGTTCCCGCGTCGGAGGGATATGAAGGGTTGCCCGTGGTCGTTATACAGGGTCATATGGATATGGTCTGCGAAAAGGACCCCGATTCATCCCATGATTTCAGCAGGGATCCGATAGAACAGTACATCGACGGCGAATGGCTGAAGGCCAGGGGGACGACACTTGGCGCGGATAACGGGATCGCCCTTGCCATGGCCCTGGTGCTTGCAAAGGATAAGGACCTTCCTCATCCGCCGCTTGAACTGTTGTTCACAGTTGATGAGGAAACCGGCCTGACCGGCGCCAGTGAACTGATGCAGGATTTTGTTTCCGGGAGGCTGTTGCTGAACGTTGATTCCGAGGACGAGGGGGTCTTTGTTATCGGCTGTGCAGGAGGATCGAATACTGTCATAAGGCTGCTCCTTGAATACACGCCTGTCTCCAGAGGTCACGTCACATACATTCTTAATGTCAGCGGGCTGGCAGGCGGACATTCGGGTGTGGACATTCATGAAAAAAGGGCCAACGCTATCAAGATACTGGCAAAGGTCCTTGATACACTGTTTCTGGAATTCGACATGGATATCATAGATATAGAAGGCGGCTCCGCCCACAATGCCATTCCACGCCATGCAGAGGCATTGATAGCTATTTCCCCGGATGAATATGAGAACGTGATATCGATGATCCGTGACATTGAAAGGGATATGCGATCGGAGTTCCATGAAAATGATCCATCACTATCTATAGGACTGGCAGAAAAGACTGGCAACAATAAAAGCCTCTCTCTTGGAAAGGACATTGCAAAAAGGATGCTCGGTCTTTTGATGCAGTTGCCGCATGGTGTAGCAGGGATGTCTGAGGACGTACCAGGGCTTGTGGAAACATCGAATAACATTGCAACCATCAGTATCGAGGACAATGACCTTGTTATACTCACCAGCCAGCGTAGTTCCAAAGAACAGGGACTGGCTGAAATCACCAGAAGAATAGAAGATATCTCAGGATCAGCAGGTGCCACAACCCTTAACAACAGTGCTTATCCTGCCTGGCAGCCGGATCCGGATTCGCCCCTTCTGCAGCGATGCAGGGATGTCTATAAGGATACCTTTGGAGAGGAGGCCGCCATAGAAGTTATACACGCAGGGCTCGAATGTGCTGTAATAGGCTCGAAGTATCAGGATATGGATATGATATCTTTTGGCCCTACGATCAAAAACCCCCACTCGCCCGATGAAAGGCTGCATATACCCTCGGTACTGAAAGTATGGGCCTTCATGACGGCTCTGCTAGCCTCGTTTTCCTGAGATCATACTATCCGAACAGGGCAAATAGCAGAACATCGTATACTATATGAGGACAATGATTGAAGTAAAGGATTTCTCAAGGCCAATCGTGCTCGTAAGCCGTTGTCTTGAGTTTGAGGATGTGCGCTATAATGGACAGGTGATCCATTCGCGGATCATAAGGGACCTTGAGCCAATGGTCGATTTCATAAAAGTATGTCCCGAGGTTGAAATAGGCCTGGGTGTTCCCCGCGAACCCATCAGGATCGTAAAGGTTGAGGGTGGCCATCGTCTTGTCCAGCCAAAGACGGGCAGGGATGTCACCCGGGAAATGAACGACTTTACAGACAAGTTCGTGGCTCAGCTTGGTGAGGTGGACGGTTTTATCTTCAAGTCAGGCTCTCCTACCATAGGGATCAGGAACATTAAGGTCTATTCCGGCACCAGCATGTCGCCGGTTGTTGAAAGAGGCTCAGGTTTCTTCGCAAGGAAGATCCTGGACAGATATGCCGGCTATCCCATGGAGGAGGATGACAGGTTGCGTAATTACAGGATACGTCATCATTTTCTGACGCAGTTGTATACGTTTGCGGATCTCAGGCGTGTCAGGAGATCGGGTTCTTATGAAGAACTCATGAATTTCAATAAAAAGAACCGCTTCCTTTTCTCATTCTATGATGGGGATGTCTACAGTAAAATGTGTAAATTGCTTGAACAGGCTGGCAGCAGTGAGTATGAAAGGACTTTTCTGGCCTATGATGCCCTGCTAAAGGAGCTGATGCAAAAACCCGGAGATGTCCGGTCCAGAATTGCTGTTGCAAAGAATATGCTTTCCCGGTTTGAAAGTTCAATGTCATCTGCTGAGAAGGAGTTCTTTGAGAACCTGCTTGCAAATTACTCCGATGTCAGGATCGATGAGGATGCACTGACGGAAGTTCTCAGGCTCTGCGTGCTGCATTACGACGGGGAGAATATCGATGGCCATACGATCCTGTATCCTTATCCAGAGACCCTTCGGATGCCATGTGATGAAAAGAGAGATAAGGATTACTGGACTTAACAGAGGTTATCTTATCTGAATTTAAGTTTATTTGATAGAGGTGAAAAAGTGTATCGTTTTCAGAAAGAGATAGAATCGTGTATCGAATGCAAAAAATGCTGGGATGTATGTCCGGTGAACATGGTGACAGAAGGCAACCGTTTCACTCCGCAGGGAAAGATAGAGCTTCTCTCTAAGATCGTTGCGGGCGAGGAGCTTTCAAAGGATGAGTACGATAACATCTACCTGTCCACAAGGTGCGGTATCTGTAATGATGTCTGTCCTGTGAAAATACCCATAACGGATATCATCCAGTATGAAAGGCAACTGCTGGCTGAACAGGGAAAAGAACCTGAGAAGACAACGAACATATGCAAGAACATCATCGAAATGAACAGTCCCGGAGCCAAGGATCCTGCAAGGAGATTTGACTGGGTAAGTGATGACCTTGAACTTGCAGAGAGTTCGGAAACAGCCTATATGGCCGGCTGCTGGGTAGCCTATAACTACCCTGAGATCGCACAGGCCACCATCAGGCTTTTCAACCACGCAGGTATCAGGCCTATGATACTTGAAGAGGAAAAATGCTGCGGCCTGTTTTTGATAGACAGCGGCCACCTTGAGGAGGCGGCAGAACATGCAAAGAAGTATGTTGACTATATCGAGTCACTGGGAGTTAAGAAACTTATCGTGTCATGCCCCAGCTGCTATCTTGTACTGAAGTACTATTATCCTGATCTGTATCGGGAATTGGACTTTGAGGTGGAGATGGCCTTTAAAATCTTCAGGCAGCTGCTTGATGAAGGGAAGCTTAAACCCAGAAAACTGAACCACACAGTTGCGGTCAGGGATGCCTGCCCGCTGAGGAGCATGCTGGATGTGCCCCGGAGTATCATGAGGGACATGGGTCTGGAGGTAAAGGAAATCTTTGGTGACGAGGTGGTATGCTGTGGAGGGCCGGCAGGCCTCAAACCGAATTACCCTGATATTGCCAATGATATTGCCATGCTTTCAGTTAACGGGTACAAGGGTAAGGCTGAGATGCTGGTCTCATATTGTGCGTTCTGTATGCATCACATGGAAGGCGCCTGTAAATCAAAGGATCAGACTATGGATATAAAGGACCTCTCTGTGCTGCTGGCTGAAAGCGTGCTCGGGAAGTGAGGAAAGTCCCCTCACTCCACGATCTCCGAAGCATTCTCTTTCAGGGCAGCATATCCGGTTTCCTGGCCAGTGTGCGGGGGGACTGCAGACATTTCTCTTATATATGGTCCCAGGATCATATCCCTGTAAGCCCCGCCAGCGGGAACCTTAGGATATAGTACCTCTTCCCTGTCAGTGCAGACTTCCAGGAAGCAGGGTCCTTCCGCATGCAG
>JAFGCK010000017.1 GCA_016932675.1 Methanosarcinaceae archaeon
ATTTTATAAAAGTTACATAATACAATTCTATTATATCTCTATCTCCCCTACTCTAAGAAAAAGACAGGAATGAAACACAATGTTCAATTCTGAGAGCGAAGCATCAATACTCACGGATCAGCGGATGGCAGTACTCGCCGATGTACAGAACATGTTCTATTCTGCCAAGAACATTTACCGCGACAGCAGGCTGGATTATAATAAACTGCTTGCAGCAGTGCTTAGAGGAAGAAAGCTTATCAGAGCAATAGCTTATCTTGTAGAG
The DNA here is from genome assembly GCA_016932675.1 of Methanosarcinaceae archaeon. GTDB lineage: Archaea > Halobacteriota > Methanosarcinia > Methanosarcinales > Methanosarcinaceae > Methanolobus. The sequence continues at coordinate 266 of JAFGCK010000017.1, forward strand.
ACCGAAGATGTGGATCAGAGTGGTTTTAAGTACCGCTTAAAGACCCTGGGGTGGGAAATAAGGACAAAACAACTGAAGATACGGCCGGACGGTTCAACCAAGGGAGACTGGGACATGGGAATTGCCATTGATGCCATATCGATCTCACCAAAGGTCGACACCGTGGCACTGGTAAGCGGTGACGGCGATTTCACAGCCCTTGTGAATCACCTGAAAGCCTCCGGTGTGCGGGTAGAGATATACTCCTTTGAAAAGAACACAGCGGCAGAACTCATAAATTCAGCTACAGAGTACTATCCCATGGATAAGAGCACGCTTCTTTGAAAATGAACATCGTCCCTTTTTTGCTGATCTGACAGCGTTCCATTATCATCAGGATCGCTGTTATTATGCCAGAAGGATTTTGCAGGAGCTCAGGATATGACATATTCAGTATATGGCAGGTTTACAAAAACCCTGTAAATGAGATTTGGAAAGAAAGCAGGTTCCCGGTAAAGCCAAAAATGAACAGGCTTTTAAGCTGAGATCCCGACTGGGCGAACTCTTAAGATAAGTCCCGGGCTTCACGGACTTTAAATAACAGGAAACTCTAAACTCCAGCATCAATGCACAGAATGACATTATACTATTGCAAAAATATCGGGGAAGAGAACAGGGAAGAGAAATTTGCTGGAATATAAATTGTACATAAGTGCCGAAAGTGACCGGAAGAACACAGGAGAATATACTGCACTGCTTGAGAGTGTGAAGAAAAAGCACAGGGTCAATTATGAAATAGTGAACATTGAAGAGTTGGCTGATGAGGACAGAGAAGAACTTATCGAATCCATAAGAGTGATAAGCAGAAAAAGCGGGATAGGCGTTGTCAGCAAAGGCAGCGGAGCCCTGCCCATATCCCGCAATAAAAGGATAGGAAAGCAGGGGATATTGCTCCTGACAGAAGATGGAAGACCCCGGAGCGTATATCCCCACGAAGTGAATAAAAAAAGGATTGATATCGCATCCCATCTGGAAAACATGCTCAGGGCAGACGACGTGAGCATTCTGGCCGAACAGGAGCATATCTCGGAACAGGACATCTCGCATATTATATCGACCTTTCCGGAACTTATAGAGGAAAGCCTTACTTTTGTAGATACCGAAGTTGAGATCGGGGGTGGCAGGATAGATGCAGTATTTAAAAGCAAGCACGACGAGCACCTGCTGATCGAAATAGAGATAGAGGCACGGGATAACGCTATTGGCCAGGTCCAGAGGTTCATCACATATTCAGAAAGATATGGCATACCCCGGAACAGGATAAGACTGGGCATCGTCTGTGCAAAGATATCGGAAAGCAGGCTCAATGCATGCAGGGGTGCCGGAGTTGAAGTGTATACGCTCAGCCTTGAGAAAAAAGCGTAATCGTTCTCCTGAAAAAAGTAAGGTCCCAATACAGAAGCTTCAACCTATGCGAGTGCTTTCAAAGCCTATAGAGCTGCCTTTTTCAGGAAAGACCTGCATTCAGCATATCACAAATGCATGTCAATTCATATATCCTTCATCCTTAAGGCTCACATACCTGCCATCCCCGATGACCACATGGTCCAGCAGGTCAATTCCCAGTAACTTTCCACCCTCTACAAGTTTCTCTGTCACGGCAATGTCTTCCCTGCTCGGAGTTGGGTCGCCTGAAGGGTGGTTGTGAGAGATTATGACCGAGGCGCATGATTCCATGAGTGCTGCCTTGAACACTTCTCTGGGATGCACAATATTAGCATTCAGGGTCCCGATGGATATTATCTCCTCACGCAGCACCTGGTTCTTTGTATCCAGGAGCAAGGCCACGAGTCTCTCCCGCTTTTGTTCCCGCATCTTAGGGTAGAGGAGCGAATACACATCCGCAGGGGACCGGATCTTTCTTTTTGGTTCATCCGTGAAACTTTCAAGCTTGCGGGCAAGTTCGAAGACCGCTGCTATCTGTGCAGCCTTTGCGGCACCAATGCCATGTATCTGCATCAGCTGATTGATATTGGCCTGGCTGAGCTGTTTGAGGCTGTACTCCGAGAAGATGCGGCTGCACATGTTGACCACGTTCTCTTTCCGTGAGCCTGTACGCAGTATAATCGCCAGCAGTTCAGCATTGGAGAGTGCTTCAGGCCCGAATTTCAGCAATCTTTCCCGGGGGCGCTCATCCTCGGGCATTTCGCGGATACATATCTTGTATTCGTCCATGAAGGTTTTTAACAATGTTTTTGTTTATAAATTATTCGCATTGTCTTATTATAATTTATTTGTAATTAAAAATCTATTTTGAAAACTGTGCTCGTTGTGTACTTATACAATGGATGATCATAAGCATCCCCATGAAAGTCATTTGTGTTGCAGGCTATAAGAAGACAGGTAAGACCACACTGGTCACCCGCCTTGTAGAGGCCCTTTCTGAAAGAGGAGCAGTGGGCACGGTCAAGACGATGCTCCATCACCGCTTCAATCCTGAAGATACTGATACCGGAAAACATTTCGATGCAGGTGCTTCTGGAGTTGTTGCCATAACCGATAATGAGCTTGTTACAATCAGGCGCGGACCTGCTCTTGAAGATGCGCTTGACTCCCTGGCTGACATGGGCATGGACTTTGCAGTCGTGGAGGGTGCAAAGAGCAGTCAGCTCCCAAAGATCGTCCTGGGTGAGGCCGGGGAGAAAGAAGATATCAGTAACGTTGTGGCAAGACTTCCCGAAAGGGCTGATCAGGATATCAGGGAGCTTGTGGATCTTGTCCTGGTGCAAGAGGACTGGGTAACACTCGGATCGCTTGTCAGGAAGGTCAAAAGCAATCCAGATATCAGGTTCTCAGGAGGCATCGCCACTTTCACTGGCATTGTTCGCCAGGTCACGGGCGAGACTCATACCAATGCCCTTGAATTTGAGAAGTATGCCGATGTTGCCGAAAGTGCCATGAATAGGATCTGCACTGAAATGAAGCAAAGGGAAGGTATTATCGATGTACGTATGTACCACAGGACAGGCCTCATAAAAGCGGGTGAGGATATAGTCTATATTGTCGTTGCGGCAAGTCACAGAAGAGAGCTGTTCGTGACACTGGCGGATTCACTTGAGAGGTTAAAGGAAGAGGTGCCTATATGGAAAAAGGAGTTCACTATAGATGGTGATTTCTGGGTTCACGATGTAACGGAAGAATAAATATGACAGGCTTTAGCAATCTATCGGTTCTTCAGTCCAACCTGGTTATCGATCTCTTCAGCGATCTCCTCAAGTTCGTCGAATATCCGTTCGGAGTCCTTTCTCATTTCCCGGACCGCAGCTTTAAGGCTTCCTCCACGAAGGTGGAGTCTCCTTCTTTCTCTGTAAAGAAGTCCTGTGTTAATGAGATTGCGCACGTGGTGATTGACCCTGGAAGGAGTTATTTCCAGACTCTCAGCAATCTTTTCAGACGACACTTTTTCATCGTTGGCGGACATCTGTTGCAGCAGGTCAATAACGATCTTTGTTGCAAGGTTCTCAGTATCCCTGCCCGATGACAATCCAAAACTGTTGCATAGCCAGTGGATATCCTGTTCGAGTTTTTTCTCCCTCGGCTTTTCCAGTTTGATAAGTAAGATCTGCTGTTTCATGGTTTCAGTCTATTTATCAGCCGGTATATAAACCTTTGCCTTTTTTATCGAAATCATATCAACAAAATAGCTATGTAAAAAACAATGTACAAAAGATTTATATATATGAGCGGTGATATAGTTGTCTGTTATCCGGTATGTTGCCGGACAAGATTCAGAGGATGATTTGTATGATCATAAGGCCAATCGGAGAAAGAGTGTTGATCAAAGCTGTCAAAAAAGCAGAGGTCACAGAAAGCGGGATATTCATTCCTGACACTGCACAGGAAGAGAAAAAAGAAGGTATCGTTGTCGGAGTAGGTACTTTTGAAGATGGCAAGGCACTTCCACTAAAATCCGGAGACCATGTGGTCTACGGAGGCTACAGGAGTGATGAGATCGATATTGACGGGGAAAAACACCTGTTCATCGATTTCAAGGATATCCTTGCCGTGGTGGAAGAATAATTATTGTTATGCTGAAAATGAGAGGTAATAAAGATGGCTAAACAGATTATGTTCGATGTAGATGCGCGCAAGGCATTATTGAATGGGGTTGACAAGGTTGCAAATACCGTAAAGATCACACTGGGCCCCAAGGGTCGCAACGTGGTGCTCGATAAGGCAAGCAGCCCGGTTGTCACCAACGACGGTGTGACCATCGCAAAGGAGATCGAGCTTGTTGACAAGTTCGAGAACATGGGAGCCAAGCTGGTCAAGGAAGTGGCTTCCAGGACCCAGGACAACACCGGTGACGGAACAACAACAGCTACTTTGCTTGCACAGTCCATCATCAACGAGGGTTTAAGGAACATCACATCCGGTGCTAATCCCATTGAAGTGAAACGGGGGATCGAGAAGGCAACCGAGAAGGTTGTTGCACATTTGAAGGAAAAGAGCAGGGATGTAAAGGACAAGCACAAGATCATCCAGGTAGCCACCATCTCAGCAAACAATGACGAGGAGATCGGAAATCTCATCGCGGACGCAATGGAGAGAGTGGGCTACAATGGTGTCATAACCGTGGAGAACTCCAAGACCATGGAAACCTCTCTTGAGGTCGTTGAAGGTATGCAGTTCGAACGTGGTTTTGTTTCGCCGTACATGGCAACCGACCACGAGAAGATGACCTGTGAGTTCGAGGACCCATACCTGCTCATCACAGACAGGAAGATCAGCACCATGAACCAGATCATCCCTGTTCTCGAGAAGGTTGCAAAGGAAGGCAGACCCCTTGTGATAATCGCCAAGGACATCGAAGGCGATGCAGAGGCAGCACTGATCCTGAACATCATCCGCGGTTCCCTCAAGGTATGTGCGGTCAAGGCACCTGGTTTCGGGGACGAGCAGAAGGAAATGCTTGAGGATATTGCAGTGCTCACAGGCGGTCTTGTGATCAGCGAGGATAAGGGTATGAAACTCGAGGACTTCACAGAGAACATGCTCGGACATGCCCGCAAGGTCAACATTGATAAGAACAAAACTACCATAGTAGAAGGCAAAGGTGTCAAGGACAGCATCAACAAGAGAATGAACCTTATCGAGTCCCAGATCAAGGTCACAGAAGCCGAGTTCAAGAAAAAGGAACTCAAGAAACGCCTTGCAAAACTTGGAGGCGGAGTTGCAGTTATCAAGGTAGGCGCGGCAACAGAGACCGAGGTCAAGGAAAAGAAGATGAGGATCGATGATGCGCTCAATGCCACAAAGGCTGCAGTTGAGGAAGGAGTGATCGCTGGAGGCGGTGTAACCTTATTCCATGCAGCATCAGTGCTTGAAGGTCTGGAGCTTCAGGGAGACCAGAACATCGGTCTGAACATCGTAAAACGTGCCCTTGAGGAACCTGTAAGGCAGATCGCCATTAATGCCGGCCGCGAGGGTGCCGAGGTTGTGGCAAAGATAAGGACCGAGTCCAACGAACAGTATGGTTATAACGCAAAGACCGATACTTTCGAGGACCTCTTCGAGGCGGGAGTTATCGACCCGACAAAGGTTGTCAGGAGCGGGCTCCAGAATGCTGCCTCCATTGCAGGTATGGTGCTGACAACAGAGGCACTTGTGACCGACTATGATGATGAGAAGGACAAACAGGCACCAGCGATCATAATCTGATCGCACCTTTCTTCTTATCATTTCATCAAACATAGGAGGTGTTGAGCCAGTATCATAACAGCAGGAATAGTATATGAACAGTTTCACATATGTATAGCAGGCGAACACACGAACATCCTGAAAAATCCGTAAACACATGGGAGTGATCAAATGAGATTTGGATTGACCAGATGGAATCCCACAGGTGCAACAAGGTGGGATCCTTTCGACGAAATGCGACAGATACAGAATCAGATAAACGACATGTTCAAAGAGATGAGTCTTGGAGACAAATGGTCCGAAGGTGGAATTCTCGCACCACTGGTGGATGTGAAGGATGAAGGCGACAATATATCGGTGACAACCGACCTTCCTGGTGTGGAGAAGGAGGATGTTGACATCGATGTCAGGGACAACATGCTGACGATCTCTGCAAAATGCGGTAAGGAATCGGAGGAATCGGAGGAGGGATATACCCGCAGGGAAAGGACCTACAGTATGTTCTCAAGGACACTGGCACTTCCGGAGTCCGTTACATCCGATGGAGCAAAGGCCAGGCTTGAGAATGGCGTGCTCAAGGTTACATTTCCGAAGTTGAAGATAGAAGAAAAGAAAAAGATAATGATCGAATGAATTCCTATCGCTTCAGATAATGAGCATAGGATAATATGTCAGGACAGGCGCCAGAGTCTTTGCATGATGTCCTGTCCTTTCATTTATAGTGGGTCTTAATTCTCTGAAGGTGGGGGTTTACAGACAGGGATTTAAACATTCATTTATCAGTTTCATCATTTAGTGAATAACATATCCTCAAAAAGGATATTATAGTTTACAGGTCAAAACTACAGAGGGTGAATTCTTCTTGTGAATTCTTCTTATAATTATGCTAGACCAGAAAGGCAGGTTAGAATATGGACCTTAATCGTTTTACACAAAAAGCCCAGGAAGCTATCCAAGACTCTACGACCATTGCTGCAAGGTACAGGAATCAGCAGATAGACTGTGAACATCTTCTCCTTGCATTACTCGAGCAGAGCGGGGGGCTTGTGACAACACTGCTCCAGAATCTGGACGTACCTGTGGCAAATACCATCCAGGTGGTGGAATCGTATCTTGGAGGGCTTCCTCAGGTATCAGGCCCGGGTGGTGAGCAGGTCTACATGACCCAGACCCTGCGAAGGGTACTTGACACGGCCTCACGTGAAGCCAGCAGGATGCAGGACGAATACGTCAGTGTGGAGCATCTGTTGCTTGCGATCATTGATGAAAAGGGTTGTGAAGGCAGCAGGATACTCACTGGAGAGGGTGTGACAAAGGACAGGCTCATCCAGGCCGTCAGACAGATAAGAGGCAACAGGAAGGTTACCTCGGAAAACCCGGAAGCAACTATGGAACCACTTAAGAAATACGGTATCGATTTCACAGAACTTGCGTCCCAGGGAAAGCTCGATCCTGTGATCGGCAGGGATCAGGAGATCAGGCATTGCATAGAGATCCTTTCGCGTCGCAGGAAGAATAACCCTGTGCTCATAGGTGAGGCAGGTGTGGGTAAGACCGCCATTGTGGAAGGCCTTGCCCAGCGTGTGGCAAAGCGGGATGTTCCAGAAGCCATGAAGGAAAAGCGGATCATTGCCCTGGACATGGGTGCACTGGTAGCTGGAGCCAAGTTCCGTGGCGAGTTCGAGGAAAGGCTCAAGGCTGTCCTCAAGGAAGTCGTTGATTCAGAGGGACAGATTATCCTGTTCATAGATGAGATACACACCATTGTGGGTGCAGGTGCCACAGAAGGAGCCATGGACGCAGGCAACCTGCTAAAACCCATGCTTGCACGTGGTGAACTGCATTGCATCGGTGCCACTACTGTGGATGAGTACCGCAGGTACATCGAGAAGGATGCAGCCCTTGAGCGCCGTTTCCTGCCGGTGCTTGTGGAGGAGCCGGGTGTGGAGGATACTATTTCCATACTCCGGGGCCTGAAGGAAAAATATGAGGTACACCATGGAGTCCGGCTGAAGGACTCTGCGCTTGTTGCGGCTGCTGTGATGAGTGACCGCTACATCAGCGACAGGTTCCTTCCTGATAAGGCCATAGACCTGGTGGACGAGGCCGCGGCAAAGAAAAGAACCGCTATCGATAGTAAGCCAGCAGAACTCGATGAGGCTGACCGTAAGATCATGCAGCTCGAGATCGAGCGCGAGGCCCTGAAAAAGGAAAAGGACGACGCTTCCAGGGAAAGACTGGAGATACTGGAAAAGGAGCTTGCAGACATCAGGGCGGAATCCGATGCTCTCCGGGCTAGGTGGAATACGGAGAAAGAGGCGATCTCAAAGCTTGGCTCCCTCAAGCAACAGATCGAAGAGACAAAGGTGCAGCTGGAGCTTGCCGAAAATGACAATAACCTGGAGCTTGCTTCAAGGCTCAAGTATGGGACCCTCATACCTCTCCAGCGTGAATACGCAGATGAGGAAGAGCGGCTTAAGGATGTGCAGACTGAGATGCTCCTCAATGAAGAGGTAGGAGAGGAAGATATTGCGGAGGTTGTCAGTGAATGGACCCGTATCCCGGTAACAAGGCTCATAGAAGGACAGCGTGAGAAACTGGTGCACTTTGCCGGTAAGCTGCACGAGCATATCATCGGCCAGAACGAGGCAGTTGAAGCCGTGGCGGATGCGGTCATACGCAACTACGCAGGCATCAAGGACCCTCGCAAGCCAATTGGAAGTTTTATCTTCCTGGGTCCGACAGGTGTCGGTAAGACCGAGCTTGTCAAGGCACTTGCATCCGAACTTTTCGACAATCCGGATAACATGGTGCGCATTGACATGTCCGAGTACATGGAAAAGCACACGGTTTCCCGCATGATAGGCGCCCCACCGGGTTACATCGGCCATGAGGAGGGGGGCCAGCTCACAGAGGCGGTGCGCAGGAGGCCATATTCCGTGGTACTCTTCGATGAGATCGAAAAGGCGCATCCTGATGTTTTCAACATCATGCTGCAGATACTGGACGACGGAAGGCTGACAGACTCCAAAGGCCGTACTGTTGACTTCAAGAACACGCTGATCATAATGACATCCAACATCTTTGCAGGCGACCTGACAGAGTTCCTCGCTGCCAGAAACGGTTACAGGCCTGAACAGGGCTATCCTGAACCGCGGGCTCAGAAGGAGATGAACTACCAGGAGCTTCAGATCAGGGCAACAGAAGAACTTGGGAAGTATTTCAGGCCGGAGTTCCTCAACCGTATCGATGAGGTGGTTCTCTTCCATGCCCTCAAGCCTGACGAGCTGTCACAGATAGTCGAGCTGAAGGTCAGGGACCTTGAAGCCAGGCTGAAGGAGAAGCGCATCTATCTTGAGATCACCGATGCTGCAAAGCATTATCTTGGCAGGGCAGGATACAGTGAGACCTTTGGCGCAAGACCTCTTAACAGGGTCATTCAGCACGAGGTGGAGACAAGAATGGCCAAGCTCATAGTTGCCGGCAAGGTGCCGGAAGGTTCAACGGTGATAGTGGACTCGAATGGAAAGGATATACTTGTTGATGTCACCAGAGCCGAAAACTGAGTTAGTTAGTGGATAGCTTACAGGAGATCAGTAAAAGAAAATACATGTGAATGGAAAGTGGCCGTTCAAACGGCCATCAGTTCCATATTCAGTTATCCTTTTAAACCTCTCAGTATCCAAGTGCCATTCTTATCAGGACTATCAGCCCGACGAAAAGGTCAAGCACTACAAGGCCGCCAATGGCCATTGCACCTATTTTGACGTACTTAGTGTCAAAGTCCAGGATGGAAAGTGCATTCCGGACAGACTCCATGGTTTCGTTAGCTTTTGAAAGGGTCTGTTTCGATTCCTCCAGGTTTGCATTAACGTTATCCAGGACAAGGTCTATGCGCGGTTGCTCCTCATCTCTTACATTTTCCAGTACGGCATTGAAACTTCCGAGTGTCTGCGGGATGTTGGTGTTCAGCGTATCCAGGAACTGGTCTATACGGGGCTGTTCCTCTGTCCTGAAAGTGCCGAGCACTCCATGGAGCTCATCCAGTGTCTTTGGAACGATCCCTGGCTCTTCGATCCATTTATTTGCCAGCAGTTCGTATTTTCTGTCGAGCTTCAGGGTCTGCCTGTGATAGAATGCCTTCTGTGCCTTCAGGAAGTCGCAGTTTCGCTGGTAACCATCGAACTTGGTGCTCAGGGATGCTGATATCCTGGCTCCGTGAGGCTGCATCATTGCCATATAGCCTTTTGACATGCCTGCTGTGGCATCTTTGATGGATGAGATATTCTTCATTGCCATATCTCTTTCGGCAGATGTGGTCACTGCTCTCATGCTGCGCATTCTGGAATCTCTGGTGCTGATGTTCCCGGCGGCGCTATCCATTACAGTATCTTCATCTGAGATCCTGGTTGTTTCAGCTGCTTTTTCCCTGTCCCTGAAGCCTGCAGGACCGGATACTGCACCGCCTGCCACATCAGGGGTGCTGCTTCCAGCGATCTCCTCTTCCCGGATCCTGCCTGCATCAATTACCCCCCCGACCACATCTGTGGGTTTTGCGGCTCCGCCAACGGTAATATCTTCGTGTATTCCCCCTCCTGTTACACCGCCGATATCACCCATATCTATGAGGTCATCAAGGATCTCTGCGCCATAGATATTCTCTTTAGGGACAGTTATTGTACCAACGCCTATCTCGAACACATTCTCAGGATGGGCCTGTATCACATCTGCAAGACCGGATATGATGATGTCCTTTCTTGTCAGCAGTTTGTCATAGTAGAGTTTATCGGAATTTATCATTTCCAGCTGGTCCTGTATCGAGGGGCTCAGTTCGCTAACGGGGACAGATACCTTTTTCTTTGTCACAAAGAGTTTCTTGATCTCCTCCAGCACTTCCTCGCTGACTTCCAGATTATCGTCCACAGAAGCGAGAATATCTTCTAACATTGGCTGCTCGATAGTGTTTAGACGTTCAAGCACTTCCTTTGCATTGTATATGCCAGTGGAGAGAATTCCTGGTTCCTGGTATAATATGTCATGTATCTCCCTGTTCACAGCAGCAAGCTTTGCCATGAGCTGGAACTTCTTTATGATGTCCTGCATATCGTTGATAAAGTCCCAGAAATCAAAACTGAAGTTTGAAGGATCGCTCACTCCCAGGTTATTGAGTTCATTCTTAAGCTTTATCCTTTCCTGTTTCAGGCTGTCCAGTCTTGCTTTTTCCTCATCCCACAGGTCAGACTCGCTTCTTGGCGTCAATCTCTTGACGGTGAGAAGCTCCTCGGTCTCTTTCAGTGTTGAAACAAGTTGTTCTCCCACACTCTCTATTGTCGTGCCGATGACCGCAATTGCAAGTCCTGCCTGCTCGGCGGCATTCCCTGCCTCCTCTGCAGCGTTTCCTGCCTGATATACTGCCTTTCCTGCAGTATACAGTCCACCAGTAGCGATACCTGCTAAGACATCAAACCATCCCATTATTTGCCTCCTTTATATATGTATCAGGGACAGGAACAGAGTTTTATCTAGTATCCGGTTATAAATGAAGTGTAATCTGTAAGTGCCCCCAACTTGTATCAGATCTTAATGATACTGTTTTTTATTATAAACTCCTTATAATATAAAGCTTGCTTATATTTTCCTTTGGAGGAGCTATGCCCTGTTATCGAAAGATGGGGGCTTGTTCAGCATCTTATTAATGAGAGGAAAGTAATTGGCTTCATTAAGCCTGATTATGCTGTGGAGGGGAAGGAGCCTGAGGGCCTCAATAAATGATATTTCTCTATCAATGTTTATTTTTGCCTGTAACGATTCTTCCTGAATTATTTAGCAAATATTAAGTATTGATTTGCATATACTTATTATCATAACTTCATTTAAATTAATAAACATAATTTTAAATTATGGTGTTGTCAGTGAAATTAAAAATATCGGTAATAGCAATTTTGTTACTTGTGATGATCACAAGTGGCTGTTTTACTATGACAGTTGACACAAAAGTCGATGGTAGTGGAAATCTTGAAAACTACAGATTGGTGCTATCCACTAACAGTTACATGTATGGCCTGTTGAATTCTGAGTTAGGTGATGATGGCATGACTTTGAGGGAAAGGGTAGAATCAGAGGGTGGAACCTATTCTGAAGAGTGGGATGGAGAAGAAGTCGACATTATCATTGAGGATATCAGCTCTGAATCCATAGACATTCAAGTAGAAGATGGTTATATCATTTTTAGAGATGAAATGACAGATTTCTCCGGCCAGGCTTCAGATCTTGAAGATAATGAATTCAGTGGAATGGCGGATGGTGCGATCAAAGTGCACTATTATTTAGAAATGCCCGGTAAAATTGTTGACTCAAATGCAAATACTGTTGATGGGAATAAAGCAGAGTGGCACATGCTGGACATGAGCTCTGCAAAAGCAGTTTATGCGAAAAGTGAAAAACCAATGCTTCCTGGATTTGGAATAGCAGGAACTCTTCTCTCTTTACTGGTCACACTTTATCTTATCAGAAGGGTCTAATAGTTTATCTATTACCCTGCATTTTTATTTGAGAATATCTATTAGCTTCAAAGCCCTTATTTCCAGTTATACAAATCGTTCTCAACAACCTCCTGAACGGATTCGTTTCCCTGGATCCATTCTGCCATTCTGTAAGTACAGGCAGCTGATTCGGATCATTGTTCCGGCACAATCTTCTTAACCCTTGCCCGGAGTTTATCATACTTCTTTTGCAGCTTTTCCGCATACCTCCTGTCGGGCATCTCCATCTCCTGGGGCATTCTGCCTGGGTTCAGCGGGTCAGGAACTGGCAGGTACACACGTTATCATCGATTATCACGAAATCATGGTCGCTTTCGAAGATTTATACTTCAGGATTCCTTTTTAGCATTTTCCTGACATGTTTATCCCTTATCATGGCATATTTTCCTTCAGGTGTTTTAAACAGATATTTCCAGCCATTTCTGGTGTTCTCCCGCCGAATGAACATTCATTGTTCTCCTGTACTCAGGATGTATGTCATGAATTACAACGAAAAGGTTTATATTTACTAAATGAATAGAAATAATCGCTGATAAATAGTCAGGTATTGCAATTCCATAGTCAAACATAGGTATCTCATAAAGATCAATTATCTGGAGCAGGAAAGAATACAACTTCCGCAGGGTTAATGAAAGGGTAGTGAGCTGCAGGTAAAAATATGGATAAGAAAAGGGTTAAAAGGCAAAATGATTCATGCTTTGATGGTTGACAGTTTTCCCGAACATCTTTTTATTGGCTCATTTCGGGCAAAATGCCTGGATCGAAACGACCGGATCATCGGGCATCTGCCTGTTTCCTCTCCTGGCAGATGCCTGTCCACCCATGGCCACCAGCCTGCATGAGTCATTGCAGTCATTCAGGTGTGTCTCATATTGCCCGCCACCCATTTATTCCCTGATTTTTGCATTTATAATCAAGTCTTTCGATAAATAGAAAGATTTATGTATGAATAATCTAATCTATGATTTGTGTACCCGCGTCAATGCATTGTCGTGGTAAGGTACCAAAATCCAACCACCCCAAAAATGAGACATCCCGATCAAGGGATGTCTCTACTTCTTTTAGTTATTATTTTAGGTGTTATGAGGTTGTCTGATTAGAGTTCAGGATTCAATGCCTGTTCTTTTTCATTAAAACCGGAGCTCTTACAGATCCTTTTTAATGACAAAGATCTGCACCGGGCAAAACGGGTTTATGGTAATACCAGAAGCCAAAAGCAACAAAAAGCCGGATCCGTGTTGATTATTATTGATCTGTATTGATCCCGTGTAAATCAGTATCTGAAATATTTTTGAGACTGATCTGCCTGAGACACGGATCATTGCAGGTAGCAACATCCCTGAATATGATGGAACATTTTCTGATCAGAAGAAGGATGTTCTGGAGCTAATCAGATGTTCTCATTATGAGAATATCTAATTAGAATTTAAGCTTAAAAGCCTGTTCTTTTTTCATTTAAGCCGCTGATCTTCCATATTCATTCCCAGGACACGGATCTGCACCGATCAATACAG
>JAFGCK010000145.1 GCA_016932675.1 Methanosarcinaceae archaeon
CGGTGCTACGATGGCCATATCAGGGATACTGAGTGCAGCAACCATGCCAGTGGCTGCAAATGTTATTCAGAACGCTGGCCCTTAAATGAAAATTTCCAAAACCCTAATATATGGAAATCCCTTTAAGAGTAGCAATGACCACTAATATCACAGTGCTTGTTTCAGGAAGGGGCTCCAATCTGCAGTCTGTGATAGATAATATAGAGAGCGGATATATCCAGAATGCAGCAATAAAGCTTGTCATCAGTGACGTGGAGGATGCCTATGCACTGGAGCGGGCGCGCAATCACGGGATACCTGCTGTTTTCATAGACCCTTCGGCTTTTGAGAACAAGCTGGCCTTTGAGCAGGAGATACTGAAAAAACTTGGGGAATATGATACAGGACTGATACTGCTTGCCGGCTATATGCGTATCGTGGGCAGGGAGATCATCGGTGCCTATCCCAACAGGATCATAAATATCCATCCGGCACTGCTTCCGTCCTTTAAGGGCCTGCATGGCCAGCAGCAGGCCTTCGATTATGGGGTAAAGGTATCAGGCTGTACTGTGCACTTCGTTGATGAAGGCATGGATACAGGACCTATCATACTGCAAAAATGCGTACCGGTACTTAAGGATGATACCGCTGACACCCTTGCGGCACGTATCCTTGAACAGGAACACAGAGTGCTACCCGAAGCCGTTAAACTTTTCGTTGAGGGTAAACTTAAAGTGGAAGGCAGGATTGTAGTACACACATAATTTGCATTCATATACACAGGAATTTATCACCACTGATCTAACGGTTGATTGAAATGTCTTATATCTCGGAAGTTGACCCAGAGATCGCCGAAGCCCTGAAGCTTGAGGCGAACCGTCAGGATTACAAATTGAACCTGATTGCGTCAGAGAACTATGCAAGCCGTGCTGTTATGGAAGCACAGGGCTCTGTAATGACGAACAAATATGCTGAAGGATATTCAGGAAAACGCTACTATGGTGGATGTGAATTCGTCGATGTTGCAGAGGACCTTGCCATCGGGAGAGCAAAGGCCATCTTCGGTGCCGAGCATGTGAACGTCCAGCCACACTCAGGGTCCGGTGCCAATATGGCGTGCTATTTCTCGGTCCTCAAACCGGGAGACACCATCATGTCCATGGACCTCACACACGGAGGACATCTCTCGCACGGAAGCCCTGTGAACTTTGCGGGTCAGCTCTATAATATAGTACCTTATGGTGTGGACAGAAAGACAGAAGCCCTTGATTATGATACACTGATGGATATGGCAAAGGAGAACAGGCCGCAGATGATAGTCTGTGGCGCCTCGGCATACTCGAGAACCATCGATTTCAAGGCTTTCAGGGACATAGCCGATGAGGTTGGGGCATACCTGCTTGCAGATATCGCACACATCGCAGGACTTGTCGCTGCCGGAGCACACCCAAGCCCCGTACCATATGCAGACTTTGTCACAACAACAACCCACAAGACCCTCAGGGGCCCGAGAGGTGGAATGGTAATGTGCAGGGAGGAATATGCAAAGGTGCTGAACAGGGCAGTGTTCCCCGGGATCCAGGGCGGTCCGCTCATGCACGTTATTGCAGCAAAGGCCGTCGCATTCAGGGAGACCATGGGAGAGAAGTTCAAGGCCGACCAGCAGCAGACAGTAAAGAATGCAGCTGTTCTTGCAAAAGAGCTGCAGGATCTGGATTTTGACATAGTTTCCGGCGGGACTGACAACCACGTAATGCTAGTGAACCTTAACAGGTTCGACATAACAGGAAAGGCTGCAGAAGCTGCAATGAGCAAGGCAGGCATCGTGCTTAACAAGAACACCATCCCTTTCGAAACAAGAAGTCCGTTCATCACCAGCGGGATAAGGATCGGTACGCCTGCAGCAACGACCAGGGGAATGAAGGAAGAACAGATGAAAGAGATCGCAGGATATATCAGCGATGTCATCAGGAATCTCAATGATGATACAGTCCTTCACGGCATAAACTCCGATGTCGAGCAGCTTTGCAGCGGTTTCCCCATATATGAGTGAGTAAAACCAGGCCACGTATCGGGAAAATATCAAGGGGTTTGCATAATGGAAGAAGAGAACTATGATTCCAGGAAGATAGATGGAAAAAGCCTGTCCGGAAAAGTGGAAGAGCAGGTAAGGCAGGGAGTGGTGCAGCTTAAGGCGGAGAAAGGGATAACTCCGGGACTTGCAACAATACTTATAGGCGAAGACCCTGCGTCCAGGATGTATGTGCGCCTGAAACACAAGGCATGCGAAAGGGTGGGCATACATGCAGAGGACCAGAACATGCCCGCATCCACAACACAGGAAGAGCTCATGCAGCGTATCCGTGAATTGAACTCAAGGGATGACATACATGCTATCCTCCTCCAGTTACCCCTGCCGGCACACCTTGATGATAAGGCAGCGATGCTTGCCATCGACCCTGCAAAGGACGCAGACGGATTCCATCCCTATAACATGGGCAAGCTCCTTATAGGCGAGGAAGGCCTTGTACCCTGCACCCCGAAAGGCGTCATCAGGGCACTGGAAGAATACAAAGTGGCAATACAGGGCAGACACGCAGTTGTTGTCGGGCACAGCAACGTTGTGGGAAAGCCCATGGCAGCAATGCTGATAAACAGGAATGCAACGGTCTCTGTATGCCATGTGTTCACAGATGACCTGAAGAAATACACCCTCGATGCCGATATCCTTGTTGTGGGAACAGGTGTCAAACACCTGATCAAAGAAGATATGGTAAAGGAAGGTGCGGTCATCTTCGATGTTGGCATAACCGAGGAGAACGGTAAGGTCTACGGAGACGTTGATTTTGATAACGTTGTCAGGAAAGCCTCGCTCATAACCCCCGTCCCTGGTGGTGTCGGTCCCATGACCATCGCCATCCTTATGGAACACGTGCTTATGGCAGCAAAGGGTGCCTGACGATCACTTTTATATTTTATTGACCCGAATTGGATATCACCTTATCCTGAATAGATCATGCAGGTTTAATAATGGC
>JAFGCK010000146.1 GCA_016932675.1 Methanosarcinaceae archaeon
AGCCGTAAACCAGATAATGTGTCCATCAGGAACAGAACTTGTGTTCACATGATAGATCCAATGGCCCTTATATCACCTTAATATAAATGTTGGCATACAAGACTCCCCTCAAAAAATGTACAACTCCTGAATCAAACAATCACATGTTTGCCTCATAAATGCCAACATTTATATTATCAATACATTTTTTTTGCAAATTCTGTTTATTATATCAGGACAAGCTTTTTAAGATACACTCACACTCTTATTAATAGGAGCAGTGGGACTATGTCAGAAAAAGACGATCTGGACGATATGATCATAGCAGAGCCATCTGAACGCGAACGTGTCAGGATGGAGCACGAGTTCATGCACAAAGCGGCTTCACATCCTGTGCGCAGACAGCTGGTCAAAAGAATAGGCGCATTCGGTGCAACAAAGGATGAGATCCTGGTGGATGTTGAGATGGATGATAAGGTTTTCAAGTACCATACGGAATTCCTGATGAACGGAGACCTCCTGGACCTTGTGAACGGCAAATATTTCCTGACAGATAAAGGACTGGAAATGCTCTCTAACATCAATTGATATTCGTGCAGTAACAAGCAGGTTCCTGCAGACCTGTTTTTGAGTGATGGTATATGCTTTCAAAGCGTGAGATCATCCGGTCCTTACTCCAGGCAACAAAACGTTAATTTATACTGACCGTGAATATGTAGCCGATGGATACAATCATATCTGCCCGGAGGATCCGAAAGAGTTTTGGGAACCATATTGCACTAAGGGATGTAGACCTGGAACTTACAAAAGGAGAGTCTCTGGCAATATTCGGTCCCAACGGAGCAGGTAAGACAACACTTCTAAAAATACTCTCAACCATCATCACCCCTACAAAAGGCGATGTGGCTATAAACGGCATCGATATCAAAAAAGACCCATCCGGTATCAGGAAGCTTATAGGAGTGATCTCTCACGAGACCTACCTTTACGACGAGCTCACAGCAAGGGAGAACCTGAGATTCTTCGGGAACATGTATGGTATGGAAAAGGACCATCTTGAAGAGCGCATCAATGAACTGCTGAAGCAGGTTAACCTCTTTGGTAGGGGGGATGACAGGGTCGGGTCATTCTCCCGCGGGATGAAGCAGCGTATTTCCATTGCAAGGGCACTTGTCCACAGTCCTTTGATACTTTTTATGGACGAGCCATATACCGGTCTTGACCAGCGTTCTGCCGAAGGTTTTGAGAACGTCCTCAGTTTACTTGACAAAGATACTGTGACAAAGATTATGGTTTCCCATAATATAGAGCGGGCTGTGAAGCTATGTGACCGTATTATAGTGATGGACAGGGGAGAGATAGTTTACGAACGCATGACGGAAGAGTTAGAGAGCATGGGGGACTTCAATGCCACCTACTGCTCACTGGTGCGCATGGATACTGATGCAGAAGGAGTCTCGAATCTGCTGTAAAAGAGGTATTATCTTATGTTGAGGAGTCTCTATATAGTATCAAAGGACCTGAAGGCTGAGTTCAGGACAAAGCAGATGCTCAACTCAATGGCCATTTTCTCAGTTCTTGTGATAACTATCTTCAGCATTTCCCTGGGAGACCTGCTGGGGCAGAAGGAGATCGTTGACAGCCTTGCACCAGGAGTGCTCTGGATAGCTTTTGTCTTTGCAGGAACACTGGGGCTTTCGCGTTCGTTCACATATGAAACTGAAAACGGGTGTCTCGAAGGACTGAAACTGTGCCCCGTGGACCGGGGTGCGATCTATACCGGCAAGACGATATCAAGTGCCGTGATCATGTTCGCCGTAGAGGTACTGACCATCCCGGTCTTCATCGTACTTTTCAACTACAATATCCATAATATAGCCGGCCTGTCACTTATCATCATCCCGGGTACACTGGGTTTTATAATAGTAGGCACTCTGCTCTCAGCCCTTGCCGTTAACACGCGAACAAGTGAGATCATGCTTCCTATCTTGTTGCTTCCACTTGTTATACCTGTCATAATCCCGGCAGTGATGGCAACAGGTAAGATACTTGTGGATGGGGATATAAGTGATATCATTTCCGAGCTCAGGCTGCTGATAGTGTACGACCTTATATTCTTCGTAGTAGGACATCTGATATTCGAATACACTATACAGGAGTAAAACGAAACATCTTATTCTTCAAAAGCGTTTAAATAAAAAGTACCTGTAATGCCACTTGAGACAAAATGTTCTTGGACAGGAAAAAAGAGAAGATATTTGCTGCACTCACCGGAGTGACGATGCTGATCGCTGCCTGGATGGTGTTCTTCTACCTCCCGGAGATGAAAAGCGGCTCGGGTGAGGTGCTTGACAGCAGTTTCAGGATATTCTATTTCCACCTCCCTATCGCCTTCACATCCTATATGGCTTTCTTTATCGTTTTCACTGCAAGCATCTGCGAGCTCAGGCAGAGCAGCAGGAAATGGGACATTATCGCACTCTCGGCTGCCGAGGTCGGCGTGGTGTTCGCCTCCCTTGTACTTGTCACAGGGTCCATCTGGGCAAAGGCTACATGGGGATGGTACTGGATATGGGAGCCAAGGCTGACAACATCCTTTGTGCTGCTGCTCGTGTACCTGTCATACCTGATGCTCCGCCAGGCAGTGGAAGAGCCTGAGAGAAGGGCAAGACTTGCAGCGGTGTTCGGGATAATCGGTTTTGTTTCAGTGCCTTTGAGCTTCTTCTCGGTTAGGATCTGGCGCTCAGCTCATCCTCTTATGTTCGGAGGATCTGCATATGGAAGTAACGGGGGAGGTCTTGAGGGAAGCAGCCTGCAGCTTACTCTTCTCGTCAACATAATTGCGTTCATCCTGCTTTTTTTCACAATGCTGTCCTGTAGGGTGCGCAATGAAGAGATGAAGGAAAAAATTGAGGACATGCAAAGCCTGCGTTACTGATTATTACTATAATGGCTGCAAAAAAAGATATAAGCCACCTGACCTAATATTCCTTCATGTTGTTCGAACCGATATTGATATGCGGGATGGAGGTCCCGAATCGCTTTGTGCGATCGGCTACACATGAATGGATGGCCGGGCCGGATGGTACTCCCACTGAAAGGATAGGGGACCTTTACGAAGAACTTGCAAAGAACGAGACCGGGATAATTATCACCGGCTATGCCTATGTGGATCCCAGAGGTAAAAGCGACCATCTGCAACTGGGGATCTACGATGACAGGTTCATCGGGGAATACAGGAAGATGGTTTCCAGGGTCCACAGGTACAATAGCAGGATCGTTCTGCAGGTTGCCCACGGAGGACGGCAGACAATGATAAGCCCTGAAGCCCCCTATGCATTTGCACCATCGGCTGTTACTGAAAAGACAAAAGGGATCACTCCGGAAGAAATGAGCGGGGAAGAGGTCCTGGAAACCATAGAGAACTTTGCCAGCGCCATCAGGAGGGGCAGGGAAGCAGGGTTCGATGCGGTCCAGCTGCACTGCGCACATGGCTTCCTGCTAAGTAATTTCATATCACCCTACACCAACCGCAGAAAGGACCGCTGGGGGGGCAGCACTGAGAAACGCACCCAGGTGATTGTTGATATAATCAACAGGGCAAGGGAGATGGTGGGACATGATTACCCTATCATGGTCAAGCTGAATGCAACCGATGGATTTCCGGAAGGTTCGAAGAAGAATGCCCTTGATGCACCCGAATCCATAGAGATTGCAAAGATACTGGCAGTAAATGGGGTGTGTGCCATAGAGGTCAGCGGGGGCATTGCAGAAGCAGGGGACGAGCTGTTCAGAACGCAGATAGACTCACAGGAAAAAGAGGCATACTACAAACGCTACTCAAAACTGATAAAAGAGGCAGTGGACGTGCCTGTGATCCTTGTTGGTGGCATCAGGTCCAGGGCAGTTATGGAAAAGCTGCTTGAAGAAGGATATACGGACATGATATCACTGTGCAGGCCATTTATCGCCGAACCTGACCTCGTGGTAAAGATCAGGAAAGGGGAGATCGATGTCGTGAAATGCGTGTCATGCAACCTCTGCTCTGACAGCAGCGGCATAAAGTGCAATTATGATTTCGGTGACTGAGCACATCCTGCTGAGGCAGGCTCAAGTTCAAGCAGGTAGCCCGCCAGTTCACGGTGGTCACGGATAAGAATATCTGCATGCTTCAGTTTTACGGGGTCAAGATAGGTGGGCACTGCTATGCAGCAGATGCCTGCCCTTTGGGCAGACTCCACACCCATGGGAGCGTTTTCCACTACAATGCACTCATCGCTTTCTATGCCGAGCATTTCGACCGCCCTGAGGTATGGTTCAGGGTCGGGCTTGCCGCGTTCCACATCATCAGCTGTGACCATCACCTCAAAGATGTCGGGGAACTCATTACGGATTATATCATTTACTATTGGCCTGTCAGAACCCGATACGACTGCAAGACGGAACCTTGTCCTGATCAGGGGAAGGCTTTCCCTGAGCTCTTCGAAAACCTGTAGTTCCACTATCCTGTTGAATTCCTGTATGTATCTTCTAACGATATCGCGTATGTCATAAGCTGAAGCATCACCGGTCCCCTTTTCCAGCAGGAACCTGATAATGTCCACAGTCCTTTCTCCTTCTCTCTCATAGATGTCCCGCTTATCCATCTTCACCCCGAGCTGGTCGAAGATATTCTGCACAGCCTGTGCATGATCGGACATTGTATCAACAAGCACGCCGTCCATGTCGAAAATTATCGCTTTTAGCAAATCCTTTACCTCATTTTTCTGATACAGCATCTTTGTACATGGTTATGCTATAAATACTACATTATCCTACTAGGAACACCATGAGACTGGATGCATACATTGTAGAGATGGGATATTTCAAGTCAAGGGGACGGGCAAAGAAAGCCATACTCGATGGATACGTAAAGGTTAACGGGAATGTTTTCAGAAAGCCTTCAAAGGACATCAGTGCTGATGACGAGATAGGGGTTGAGGAAGGTCTTGATATGCCCAGGGGCTATTTCAAGCTCCAGAGGATACAGGATGCCACAGGAATAATAAAAGAAGGTGACAGTGTCCTTGACATTGGTTCAAGTGCCGGGGGGTTTCTGCTCTTTGCCTCGGAGATAGCTGCAAAGGTAAGGGGTCTGGAATTCAGCAAAGGGTTCCGCTCTGAGCTGGGAAAGATAGCGCACGAGAAAGATAATGTGTCGGTGATCTTTGGCGATGCGTTCACGGCAGAACCTGCGGATATATCACCGGAACAGGTGGATGTGCTGCTTATAGACCTGACCCTTGAGCCGTCTGATTCGGTTCGGGTGCTGGAAAGGATGCTTCCCCTGCTCCGGGCAGGTGGACGCTTCCTGATGGTGCTGAAAATGGAACAACGCAAAAACCGCAAGCCGGCACTTGTACGCATAGAGGCATGTGGTGTCAGGGTACTTGAGGTCATCGAACCCGAGCAGAGGGAGATCTACGTGGTCGGTGAGAGAAGCGGTGAGTGACAATTCTGCGGGGATGATAATGTCATACAATATATTTGGCCAGGGAAGACCAGTCCGGCTTTTTGTGGCCGGGCTTCACGGCAATGAGTGGAAGGACACGACCGATATCCTTGAAGATATGACTGCCCCTAAAAAAGGCACTCTTGCAACGATCCCTGTGGTCAGTAAAGGCAGTTATATCTCCACTCTGGATAAGAACTATTTTACCGGGACCGGACGGATAATAGTCGATGCTGTGAAAGAACTTGAACCTGAGATCTATATCGAGTTACATTCCTATTCAGCTGAGAATCTTGAAAAGCTCACAGATCCTGAGAGGGTCAGGCGTGTGGGTGTGCCGGCATTCAGCCGTCTTGACCATGATGTTCTGCTCGGGTCGGTCGCTCCCTCGATCAGGAGAAGGTATTTTCCAAAAGAGGCACTCTGCCTTACCTTTGAGATACAGAAGGAAAACGCCCTCTCAAAACAATATGCAAGCAAGCTCATTGACTGGATGAAGGAATTAACTTCAAGGGATGAGTTCTTCAGATGCATGCTCAAAAAATATCCAAAACAGGCAAGAAAAGCCATTGAGGATTACAGGAAATTCTACGGACTATCTGATGACGATATTCTGATACTCTGAAGGCAGCAGAAACATGGTCAGGAAAGAAAAACGGTCTGAAAAAAAGGAATGAAGGAAATGAGATAAAAGCTTCCATGGCAGAATTTCAGATCACGCCATGATAGCTGAAAAAGGAGTAGTATGCAAAAAGCGCTATTGCAAGTGTGGTCATCATCGTGACGAAGTTTGTGAGATCTGTCTTGTTTTGGCGGCATTCTGTCATGATTTATCATGATGTATAAGCGAACGATATTATTTAAAGGTGTTGATAAATTATCATGATTAATCGTTCTTAAACCTCCTGTATATGCCATGCAGGGAAAACAGACCAATATACAGCAGTCATTCTTATCTTCTATGGAATTATGGATATTCTCTAATTATTCAGATTCATTTTGCAATGATGGTTGTCTGCAGGTCCTATTATTTCCCACAAGATTTATACAATCCTAGATCCATATTCGCAGTTGTGATAATATGATCCATGAAGAACGTAGCAAATTATCTGAAAAGACCTTAGACCTCACGAGGGCAATCGATTCCCTTAAAGAGGAACTGGAAGCTGTTGACTGGTATAACCAGAGAGCTGATGCATGCACCGATGAGAACCTGAAAAAGAT
The DNA here is from genome assembly GCA_016932675.1 of Methanosarcinaceae archaeon. Taxonomy (GTDB): domain Archaea; phylum Halobacteriota; class Methanosarcinia; order Methanosarcinales; family Methanosarcinaceae; genus Methanolobus. The sequence continues at coordinate 6,695 of JAFGCK010000146.1, forward strand.
CCTGATACACAATGCCAATGAAGAAAAGGAACATGCAGCTATGCTTATCGAATGGATAAGACAGCACGACGAGAATTTCGCCAAAGAACTTAAAGATTACCTTTTCAGTGAGGAAGAAGATATATCAAGCCTTGAGGATTAAAAACCATTTTTCTTTTTAAAGGATCCGATGATACATTTTAGTTGATCGGCCCTGCTTTTACACTTAGTAATACCCGATGAAGGACGAGTGATCAGTGCAGATTGCGCGGTACGGTAAATTGAATGCCGATGGTTATAATTATTGAAGATACTGCATTTCTACCCGGTGATATAAACAGCAACGTATGGTTATTCCTTTTTAAAACAGATAATTTCAAAGCAGATAATGCCATATCCTCTCTTTGACAACTATAGTGACAGCTAAGTTAAAAATAAAGAATCGCCACAGACCTTGAATAAAAATTTAGAAGCCCCGGGCGTGATTCGAACACGCGGCCTAGTGATTACAAGTCACTCGCTCTACCGGGCTGAGCCACCGAGGCATCCGTGAGAAGGTATTCCGCATCTATTTATGCGATGCACACCCTTACATATCATAATCGCAGATAAATTTTATGGTAACAAAGGCGGAGGAATTCCATGTGGCGTGAGATATCCAGGATCGGGAAAAAACTTGTGGACACCGGGCTTGTGGAATCCCATTTTGGAAACATCAGCTTGCGGGTGGGGAGCAGGATGATCATCACACGCAGCGGCTTGGCTCTTGATGAAATCTCAGAGGACGGTGTCGTGGAGGTAGGGCTTGAAGGGACATGCGCCCTTGACATGATCGCATCCTCCGAGGCTGTCGTGCATCGGGCTATCTATAAGAATACGCCTGCTCTTGCGATCGTGCACGCCCACTGTCCGTTCGCGGTGATAATGTCCCTGCTTGCAGAGAACGGGCCGATCGAGCCTGCCGACAGCGAGGGTCAGTACTTCCTTGGTGAGATCCCTGTCGTGAAGGGAGGCATCGGGTCCGACGATCTTGCAGGCAACGTATCCTCTGCACTCGCTACCCACAAGGCCGCCATTGTCTACAGCCACGGGACCTTTGCCACCGGGCGCGTTCTGGACGAGGCCTATGTCATGACCACGCAGGTGGAGCACTCCTGCAAGATAAAGTACTGGTACGACCTGGCCAGGAAATAAGATCCCTTCTAATTGGGATTTCAGCCAGGATCCTGTTCTTTTTCATCAGGCAGGTGATCTGCCGGACCTCTGTTCAGGACGCGGATCTACAGCATTGACACAGATTAATAATAATAATAACGTTGGAAGCTAAAACCGAAAAAAGACAAAATCAGTGTTAATCCCGTGTTAATCCCTGTCTGAAACATTTTTGTAATTGTTTTCCGCCTAGATTCCATGTTGACCAGTGTCTAATATATTTTTGTAATTGATCTATATAAGACATGGATTAACGCTGGTCAACACAGGTCAATGCGTACCAGCATCGACATTGAATAGGATGATATGCCGTCTGGTCGGAAAAAGCAGGTTCTGGAGCCGATCAGATATCTTCGCCCTGGGCTTTAGGATCATTGGAAAACGTTAAATCTCAAAAGAATTCATTAGGTACAGTATTCATGACCTTCAATGCTCTCAGACCGCTTGCATCGAAATTCCTTGAGCCTGTGGCAAGAAAGACGGCAGATGCAGGTATATCCCCAAATGCGATCTCCATGCTTTCCCTGGTCTTTGCCATCCTTTCAGGCATGATGTACTACTATTCAGGTACAGATCCCCTGATAGTTCTTATTGCAGGCCTGCTGGTGGCGCTGAACTCCTTCCTGGATGCTATAGATGGTCTCATGGCGCGCTATCTCGGTATTGCAAGTCCCAGGGGTGATTTCCTGGATCACGTCATTGACCGCTATTCGGATGTCTTCATAATCTGCGGCATATTCTTTGGAGGCTATGTATACTGGCAGATTGGTGTTGTGGCAATAGTCGGTGTCCTTCTAACCAGTTACCTGGGAACACAGGCACAGGCCCTGCGCCTGGGGCGCTACTATGGTGGTGTCATCGGAAGGGCTGACCGCCTTGTACTTATAATGCTTGCTTCATTGGTATATTTCGTATATCCCTTCAAGATCTATGGACTGTCCTCCCTGGGATGGATGATACTGGTAATTGCCATAGGGAGCCATATCACGGCCCTGCAGAGGATCGCCCATATATGGAGGCAGCTAAATGAATGATCCCTGGTCGGACAAGGACCCTGACAGGATCATCTATATTATGAAACTGATCCAGGAGCATATTCTCCCCCATGAATGAAAGATTCGAATATCTGGAACATACGGCAGATGCAAGATTCAGGGCATACGGAAAGACTATCGAAGAAGCCTTCGAGAACGCAGCTTATGCCATGTTCAATGTAATGATCGATACAGATACAGTGGGAAAGGAAATTTCCCGGGAGATTGAACTGAGTTCTGAAGATCTCGAAGGCCTCCTTTTCAACTGGCTCTCAGAGCTTCTCTTTGTTTTTGAGGTGGAGAACCTCGTCTTTGGAAGATTCATTGTTGACAGGCTGGAGCAGGGTGAGGATGGATGCCACCTTTATGCAAGGGCTGTGGGTGAAGATATCAGCCTTTCAAAACACATGTTCGACACAGAGGTCAAGGCTGCAACCTATAATAGCATGAGGGTTGAACAGGTGGCAGATGGATGGATGATACAGGCAACTGTGGATACCTGAATACCGGACAGATGCCCGTGCCCATTCATGTGGCAGAAAAGCAATGTGGACGCACTAATTATCCTTAACACGGTCTGTTGATTTCCTTTAGCATATTATCAACACATTCATACGTACTTAATAACATAGTTGAATTTAAGACCCCGTCAAAGAGGAAAGATCATATGTCACATGATATTGAAACATCTGTTTTCGACATGCTCAACCGTATTAGTGATTATGAATGGGAGCTTCCCATAGGATTTAAGCCGGGGATGAATGTTCCCGGGAAGATATTTGTTTCGGAGTCACTTCTCCGTTTCCTTGACAAGGAAACCCTGGAGCAGGTGGCAAACGTTGCTACACTGCCGGGAATACAGAAATACTCCATGGCCATGCCAGATGCACACCTGGGTTATGGATTTTCCATTGGAGGGGTTGCCGCCTTCGATAAGGAGAAAGGTGTTATCAGTCCCGGAGGTGTAGGTTTCGACATAAATTGCGGAGTGCGCCTCATACGTTCCAATCTTATGGAGCAGGACGTACGGCTAAAACTTTCAGAACTGCTGGACGACCTCTTTGAAGCCATTCCCACAGGGGTAGGTTCCAAAAGCCGTCTGAGGGTCTCGGACGCCGAACTTGATGATATCTTCCGGTATGGTGTGCAATGGGCTGTGAATAATGGTTATGGTGTAAAGGCAGATATCGAGCATTGCGAAAGCAAAGGGCAGATGCCAGGCGCCGATCCTTCAAAGGTAAGCGCCAGGGCCCGCAAACGCGGAAGGCCCCAGATAGGTACGCTGGGAAGTGGCAACCACTTCCTCGAGGTCCAGTATATCGACAGGATATATGATGAAGAGGCTGCCTCTGCAATGGGCCTGAAGGAAGGGCAGGTTACTTTCATGATACACTGTGGTTCGCGGGGAGCCGGCCACCAGATATGTACCGACCACCTGCAGGTGCTGGACAGGGCTTCAAAGAAATATGGCATATCCCTGCCCGACAGGCAGCTTGCCTGTGCCCCTGCGCAGTCTCCGGAAGCACAGGACTATTTCAAGGCAATGGTCTGTGCTGCTAACTACGCATGGGTCAACAGACATGTGATCATGCACTGGGCACGTGAGGTATTCGAACACCACTTTGCTGATGAATTCGGTGACCTTGGCCTTGACCTGGTCTATGATGTGGCGCACAATATTGCCAAGCTTGAAGAACACAATATCGACGGGAAGAAGGTGGAGGTGTACGTCCACAGGAAAGGGGCCACACGCGCCTTCCCGGCAGGCCATCCCGACCTCCCGGAAGACTATCTATCAATAGGCCAGCCGGTGCTGATACCCGGAAGCATGGGAACTCCTTCGTATGTACTGTGCAGCAACAAAGGGTCGATGGATATCAGTTTCGGCAGCGCCTGCCACGGTGCAGGACGTGTTATGAGCCGCAAACATGCGAAAAAGGAATTGCGTGGAGAGGACATAAAAGAGGAATTGGGTTCAAGGGGGATCCAGGTCCGGGCCACACAGCCTACCCTGATCGCCGAGGAAGCGCCCGAAGTCTACAAGCCCAGCAGCGAGGTTGTGGATGTCGTACATAACGTAGGGATTGCCAGAAAGGTTGCCAGGCTTCTTCCCATGGGAGTCATAAAAGGTTAAATCTCTTTTTCCTTCTTTTCATCCCTGGAACCAAAAGGAATTGAAAACAAGCACCTTATAGTCCTCTTTATTATCGCCGGACCAGAAAGAGCAAAGAGGAAACGGGTTTGTTTGAGGGGATGAATGGTTTTGCTTGGTTACAGTTACTATACCTTTGAATACAGCTACAAGCAGTTATCCCGCTTCCTCAACTTATAATTGGTCATTATTATATATAAATGTGTTTGATATTCTTTATATACCGTTTCCGGAGACATCCGATAGGAATTTTATTTCCGGACCGTTATCGATTTAATGCTTATACTTTATCTAGCATCTATGCCAGAGGTCGATAAAAATCTTAAGAGGGTACGCATAATGGCGGACTTCCAGTTTGGAAAAGGCTGCGGAAATGTCCTCTTCCCGGAATGTGTGAGTTTCAGACTTTCAAAGACCAAACGTGTAAGACAGGTCTTTAACGGGAATGAACATATTGCAACGGTACGGGCAAAGGACGGTATGCTGACCCTTGGTATGGAAGGTGCTCGTCTTCTCCATGGCTATTTTCCTGCGCCTGAGCGACGTGTGGCGGTCTGTGAGGACGCTGTGCCCTTTGTGGCAAAAGGTAAGACGACCTTTGCAAAGCACATTATATCCCTGGACCCCGAACTACGCGCAGGCGACGAGGTATTGATCGTAAGCGGGTCCGATGAACTGCTGGCAACAGGCCAGTTGCTCTTCTCTCCATCTGAGATCGCTTTCCTGGACAGGGGAGCAGCCGTTGATGTCAGGCGTGGGAAGGACCAGTCCTGAAATAAGGATCTATCATATGCTTAAAGGAAAAATTAAAATAATAGCAAGCTGATAAAAATGGACTAGTAGCAGCGATGCCTTCAAAAAAATCTGATCCGTCTCCGGAGCGTGAAAAAATAGAAGAGGAATTTTTCAAGACCTTTATAGTTCCGGATAAAACCAGAATGGAAGAACGCACGATAGTCGTAGACGGGGATGTCATTATCGGCAATCATTCAGATATCAGGTATGGTGTGATCTCCAATTCATCCATACTGGGAGAAAGGGTGCAGCTTGCCGGTGATCTGGTATCCAGGTCAGATGTCAGGATAGATATCTGGTCCCGGATAGGCGGTAATGTCAAGACCGATGCCAACGCCTATATCGGCGAATTTGTAACCATAGATGGTAAACTCGTTGTAAAAGGGGACCTGGATATAGGGAATGATGTCAGGATCAATGGAGGTTTCGAGGCCAGGGGATGGATAGTCGTACGTAATCCCATCCCTGTCATAGTCTATCTTTTCCTCTATATAAGTGAGCTCTTAAGGCTTGGCAAGGATGAAGAGGTTGAAAAAGCACTGGAAGAGCTCTTCGATGATGATGAACTTGAGTCCATAGCTGCCAACAGCATGATAATTCCCAATGGTTCCAGGATCTCCATGGATGCTATCAGGGTGCCTTCAAAGGCTGTCATCGGCAGCGATTGCAGGCTGGTCGGCAACATCCGTGCCACATCCCTGGAAATGGCGGATGGCACCACTCTTTACGGAAGCATCCGCACTATCCAGGATGTCAGGCTGGGAAAAGGGAACACTATCCACGGGAACATTGTTTCCAGGGGAATGGTCTACATTGCTGAAGAGACACATGTGCTGGGTGAGATCAATGCCCAGTCCATTAAGATACACGAGAGTGCCCGTGTTGACGGTATCATGCGTGCTGCAGACGGGATCGTATTTGAAAGAGAGGAAGACGAGGTCCTGAACGAAAAAGAACTGATGGAACTGAATGTTTGAAGGATCGTCAGGCTTTCAACATGGAAACTAATTCAGGGGGCTGGTTATGAATTCTATAGAGCTGTTCAATTTTCTTGATTTTGTGATAAGACTATCTATTGTCATCGTTGCATTATCACTATCCCACCTGCTGACAAAGATCGATGCAGATGTCATTCGCTCGAGGATCTACGTTTCCTTTGGGAAACTTAAAAAATACTTCATGGCTCTGACCATCGGTTTTTTCCTGTACCTTGTCGAAGCTTACATGAGCATCAGTGAGCCGGGGGCAGTGTCAAGCGGAGCGCATGACATGTTCATAGGGATAGCGCTGACACTGTTCCAGTTGATGGTCCTTATTTTCCTTATGAATCTCTATGTGGCCATAAGGGTTCCTGACAAAAGGATCCTCTGAGTCTGCCTTCATTCCATATCTTTTATCACTGCTCTATTATGCCCCCTGTGGTAAGCCTTATATTTTGCTTATGTCTTTTTTTGCTTTCAATAGCCAGCTTTAATACTATAATCCCTATTATAGTGCAACAGGTGTTTAAATGACAGAGAATGCTACATCACGATCGCCTGATTACGAATCAACTATCCAGAAAGATGCTAAATATGTAATGCAGAACTATGGCCGCTACAATATTGTATTGTCCAGCGGCAGCGGTTCTGTTGTCCGTGATGTGGATGGCAGGGAATATATCGATTGTGTTGCAGGAATAGCTGTTAACAATATCGGGCACTGTCACCCGAAACAGGTGGCTGCTATAAAGGAACAGGCAGAGAAACTGATACATGTTTCCAATCTCTATTATACCGTACCCCAGGCCGAGCTTGCCGAACAGCTCGTAAAGATCACCGGTATGTCCCGCGTCTTCTTCTGCAACTCAGGCACAGAAGCAGTTGAAGCTGCAATGAAGCTTGCACGTGTTACAACAGGGAAGACCGACTTTGTGGCGGCGGAGCACTCTTTCCACGGCCGTACAATGGGTTCCCTTTCCGTGACCTATAAGGAGGTATACCGCAATCCTTTCAAGCCTCTTGTACAGGAAGAGATGTTCGTGCCATTTAATGACCCTTCTGCCATTGCAGATGCCATAACCAGGAATACAGCTGCTGTGATCATCGAACCTATACAGGGTGAAGGCGGGATCAATGTACCCTCGGACAAATACCTCCAGGAGGTACGCAGCATATGTGATGATACAGGGACCCTCCTTATCTTCGATGAGGTACAGACTGGATTTGGACGTACCGGAAAATGGTTCTGTAAGGACCACTCCGGGGTCAAACCTGATATCATGACGATGGCAAAGGCAATGGGTGCCGGATTTCCCATGGGTGCGATCGCAGCGCGCGAAGGCATCTCATTTGAAAGGGGCCAGCATGCTGCAACCTTTGGAGGCAGTCCTCTGGCATGCGCTGCAGCACTGGCTTCCATAGAGGTCATCCGTGAAGAGGGCCTTATCGACCGTTCAAAAAGGATGGGTGCCTATTTCATTGACAGGCTCCGGAACATGTCCCTTGAAGGTGTTGTGGATGTGCGGGGACGCGGGCTTATGATCGGTGTGGAGCTTGACCGCAAATGTGGGGATATCGTGGAGTCCTGCATGCAAAAGGGAGTCCTTCTGAACTGCACGTCGGAGAAGGTACTGCGTATCGCTCCTCCACTCATAATTACTAAAGAGCAGATCGATGCGGTGGTGGATGTGCTTGAGCAGGCCTGAGCTTGTAAAGCCAGAGATCGCCGGTATCGCGGAATACGTGCCTGGAAGATCGATAGAGGAAATTGCCCGGAAATTCAGCCTGGATCCGGGTTCTATCATAAAGCTGGGGTCCAATGAGAATGTGCTGGGACCCTCTCCCAAAGCTATCGAGGCCATCAGGTCATGCGCTGGAAGGGTGAACATATACCCTTCGGCAGATGCTTGCGAGCTGGTGGATGCGATATCAGCCTACACCGGTTTCCCTGCCGGGAACATATGTGCCTCAGGTCCGGGCATGGACGGCCTGCTGGACAATCTCATGAGGTTGCTGATATTGCCCGATGATGAGGTTATCCTGCCCATCCCTACATTCTCCTACTATGAGATCGCAGCCCGTGCCAATGGCGCAGTGCCGGTTCATGTGAACCTGGCAGAGGACCTTTTCCTTGATGCTGATGCAGTGATAAATGCAGAGTCATCACGGACAAAGATCATCTTCCTGTGCTCGCCCAACAATCCCACAGGAAAACAGGTGAAAGAGGCTGATCTTCGCCGTATCCTCGAACATACCCGGGGAGTGGTCTTTGTTGATGAGGCGTATGTGGAGTTCTCTGAACATGACCATTCACACCTTGTAAGAGAATATGATAATATTATCATCGGAAGGACCCTGTCAAAGGCATTCGGGCTTGCCGGCATGAGGCTGGGATATGGTATCATGCCTGTGTGGCTTAAACAGCAGTATATGAAAATAGCAACACCTTTCAACATAAGTGTCCCTTCGATAGCCGCTGGTGTTGCGGCGCTGTCAGACAGTGCTCACCTTCTGGAAAGCATACTCTGTGTAAGGAAGGGACGGGATATGTTAAAAATGAAGATTCCCTTCAAGGTCTACGATTCCATGGCGAATTTCGTGCTTGTGGATGTGTCTCCCTACAGTTCGGCAGATGTCGCTGAGTCCCTGTTGAAAAAAGGGATAATTGTCAGGGACTGTCGCTCCTTCAAAGGAGCAGGAGATTCCCTCATACGCGTAACGGTAGGGACAAGAACGCAGAATGAAAGGGTGATCGAAGCATTTGAAGGGTTCCTAGCTCATTTCTGAGCTGTAAACCCTGTCTATTTTCATGAGCGGATAGTCCAGCTCCGCATCGAATGCAAGGCTCACGTCTGCGAGTATGGACTTATATCTGATCGTTATCCTTACGTCCAGCATACGGCCGTCGAGTTCGCAATAACCGAACTCGCTATTTATTTTCGAGCGAATGATACTCCTGTCAATGGATACGCTTATATCCCTGACGAACGGCTGTACCGAGATACTTTCCTCTATCGCCGTCTCAAGGCTTTTCACGGTTCTGAGGTTAACAGGGGAACCTGTGAACTGATGATAAAGGGCTCCCAGCTTGATACCTGCCTCGAACAATGCATTATCTCTGTCACTTGTCGTATTATTGTTCTTCATGCTTTTTCACACAGTTCTCTTTATTGCGGGGGAGATCACGTATAGCACCATGACCCCAAGTAGAACGCCTGCCATTGAATGTGTATAGTTAACATTTAATGCATAGGACAGGATGGTTATCCCGAAAATAAGTGCTATTGGTGTCAGGATCCCGGTTTTTCTTGCTTTCATGTATGTGATCCTGCTGACCATCAGGATCCCGATGGCAACGGCAAGTAAGGTAGCAATGCTGACGTAAAAGTGGTCTTCACCGGCGAGTATGTATGCTGAAAGGATGATCCCTCCTGCTGTGATGGGTAGTCCTCGAAAATAGGGAAGCTCCTGGTCGGATGTGTTGAACCTTGCCAGCCGCAATATGCCGCAGCAGAAGTAGAAGCAAAGTGCGGCAAAAAAAACGTAGTTTGCTTTGCCATTTACGAATGAATACATTATGGCAACAGGTGCAAGTCCGAATGAGATGGCATCAGCCAGTGAGTCGAGATTTGCTCCTATTTCACTGCCTGAAAAAAGCCTTGAAAGGTATCCATCGATGCCATCAGCTACAGCGGCTGCAAGTATTAGAACAGGTGCGAGGTAGGTAAAACCGTCCTGGACTATGATCACTGCCAGAAGCCCGCATAGTGAATTGAACAACGTAACAACATCGGCTAATTTCAAATAAATGAAAATCATTTCACTTCCCTTTGTCGTTTGCACGTGCGATCTCCGTTATGCCTGCAAAGACCTTATCTCTTTTTTTGCAGACTATCTCAAAGTTTTTGGGAACTGTTACATCAACCCTGGATCCGAAACGTATCATTCCCAGTCGCTCTCCCTGTACCATGCGGTCTCCTTCCCTGACATATGAGACTATCCTGCGGGTCACGGTGCCTGCTATCTGTATCACTTCCACAGGTCCATGCTCTGTTTCTATAAGTATATGATTGCGTTCGTTCCTGTCGGAATCTTTGCAGAATGCAGGTATATAGCCTCCTTTCTTATGTACGACCGAATGGATCTTTCCACTCAGAGGTGCCCTGTTAACATGAACATTCTGAAAATTCATGAAAATGCATATCTTCCGTCCCCGGATATCAATGACCTTCCCGTCGGCGGGTGCAAGCATTATACTGTCACACAGCCCGATATTCCTTTCAGGGTCCCGAAAAAAGAATAAGAAGAATATGGTGAAGGCTGTCCCGAACAGTGCTGTGATGCCCATATATGGCCACCTTGTATAAAAATAAGCTATGGTGGCAAAGATGCTGATAGTAACTGTGGCCACTATCCAGGGAGCCGAACCTTTTGCAAGCATTTAATTATTTCCTACTACCTTTCTTAACAGATTCTGGATGCATCCGGTAACTAAAAGCCACAGTCCTTCAATAAGTTCTATGAGTTCTGGAAGGATGCGCATCACCGCATAGGCTATGACAAAGAGGGCAATACCCGATCCTATCTTCGCAATGGTGTGATGGGCGATCTCGAAGCTGTTAGGGCCGAACCACTGGTACGCATAAGCGATTATAACAAACACATCCCTTATTATATTTAAAACGTATATAACAGGCACTGACACCAGAAATGCCATAGCATGTTTTTTCAATGGTGCATTGACCGAAGCTATGAGTCCTATGAAGAGTGCAATGCTTTCGATAGCTGTGCAGGCGAGAATGATCTCTACCTGATATCCATTGAGTCCGATCTTGTTCCAGGTTGTAAGCTCTGCAGGCAGGTTCAGCAGTTGCAAAGCCCAGAGCACATTATCCGTAACAAGGGAAATTATCCATACATTAAGGGATTGCATCTGTGCAAAGGGAAAATAGAAGAGTGAACCCAGGGCTGTTGCGCTTGTGGCCATGGTTGTCACATCAGAATATCTGTTATCGGGGTATCTGTACTCTCTGGCCATTGTGTATGCTATTATAAGACAGACCAGGCCCGCGGCTATAACAAGTGCGACATTGAAGTAATCGGCTATCTTAAAGTAATGCACTGGCTGGTAGAACCAGTGTATCGCAAAGAATACCCAGCCCGCAGCTCCAAGTAGTTTCCGCAGATCGTGCTTTCCGGGTGTCAGTGAACTGGCAAGCAGGAATGCCACCGCAATCCAAAGTACATTTTCTATCATTTACACGCACCTTTAATAGGTATGCGCTCTATATATTTGGTTTAGTGTATTAAGTTTTTGTTCATATGTGCCCGGATACCCCAAAACTGACAGTTGACGCTGTTATTCTTCTCAATGGCATGATCGTCCTCGTACAACGTAAAAACCCTCCTTTCCAGGGTAAATTTGCTTTGCCAGGCGGCTTTGTTGACATAGGTGAGACCGTGGAAGAAGCGGTTGAAAGGGAGGTTCTTGAGGAGACCGGCCTGTCAATAGAAATAGTTAAGTTGCTGGGAGTATATTCTGAACCTTTGCGTGATCCCCGGGGACATACGGTAAGTGTGGTCTTCCTCTGCGTGGGTCGTGGGGATCTCAAAGCAGGTTCCGATGCAAAGAGTGTGTATCTTTGTGATCTTTCGAGCATACCAGAAATGGCATTTGATCATAACAGGATATTAGAGCAGTCACGAGGTGAAATCGATGGAATTTTGTCCAAAATGTAAAAGCATGATGTTTCCGGTAAAGGATGGTTTACAATGCAGGAAATGCGGATACGTGAAAGAGAAGGAGGGTGAGGATGAATCCCTGGTATCTACGGCAGTGAGGGCTGACAGGGAAGTAACAGTGCTTGAAGGCGATATTGAACAGGGTCTGCCCACTACGGCGGTGAGGTGTGAGCAATGCGGCAATAACACTGCCTACTGGTGGTTACGCCAGCTCAGGTCCGCAGATGAGTCGGAGACCCGTTTCTTCAAGTGTACGAAATGTGGTGCGACCTGGCGTGAGTATGATTAATATATAATTAACATGTAATATCTAGCAGGTCGTTCAGACCTTTAGATTATTTTCAAGAAAGTTTTTATTAGAATATGTATATAATGGCTCAGAAATTAAATCTATTTGGCGGAGGATCCAGATGTTCAAGGCAATAATCGATGCAGATATCCTTAAGAGTTCCATAGAGGCGCTTTCAGTTCTTGTTGATGAGGCGAGGTTCAAAATATCTCCCGAAGGAATTACAGTCAGGGCGGTGGACCCTGCCAATGTGGCAATGGTAAGTTTTGATCTGAATTCCAATGCCTTTGAAGAGTTCGCTGCTGATGACTGCGAAATAGGGATGGACCTGTCCAAGATCAACGATATTTTCAGCGTTGCGGGCAGGGAGGATAAGGTGATCCTGGAACTCGATGAGATGTCCCAGAAGATGTTGCTTCACATCGGTGGCCTCTCCTATACTCTTGCATTGCTTGACCCGTCGACCATCAGGGCTGAACCCCGGATCCCTCAGCTTGAGCTTCCGGCAGAGGTTGTCCTGAACGGGAAGGACCTTCTAAGAGCGGTCAAAGCATCTGAGAAGATAAGCGACCATATGTTACTGGGAGTTGAAGGCGATGCCTTCTATATGGAAGCTGAAGGAGATACTGACCGCGTAAGGCTGGATATACCCCGCGACCAGCTGATAGACCTGAGATCTGGTGATGCACGCTCACTTTTCTCCCTGGACTACCTTTCGGATATCGTCAAGCCGGCATCAAAGTCAAATGAGGTGACAGTAGAGATCGGCAAGGACTTCCCTGTCAAGATAGGTTTCACTATCGCCGGTGGTGCTGGCAGGATCGGATATTTACTGGCCCCACGTATCGAATCAGATTAAGGATATGGATCAAAAGGACCTTGCCCTATACCCCTATGTAAGTGAGGCTTCCAGTTATGTGGCAAGCCTTGATTTCTCCCTTGACCGGCTGATCTCCTCAAGGGCTATGGAGTCGGCACGTCTGCGCGGCAAGGAGCGGGTGCTGCAATCTATAGAAGGTGAGATCCAGAAGCCCGGTCTGCTAAGTTCGGATGACAGGAAAATACTGATCGAACTGCTTTCCTATCCATTTTCGCGCATACTGGTCTCATGTATAGATGACCCCTTTCTTACAAGGCGGTATTCCCTGGCAGAAGCAGTTTCATCCTATAAGTCCCTTAAAGGCAGGGATCCTGGATTTCTCAAAGACCTTGCCCGGGAATTCGGCATTCAGGCAAAGGTCGAAGATCCCGGTTTCAGTATGCATTTCACAGATTACATAAGGCTTGCAGGCACACTGAAGGCGACAGAGTGGAAGCTTGTGAACCGTAAACTGGATAGTGGATACGTGAACGTCTCAAAAGACGAATTTGCCCGCCTTCTTCAGGAAGGTGTGAAAAACAGAATAGAAGGAAGTCTTCCGGTATCAGTTCCCGGGGAAATAGTACAGGCATGTGAACCCTACCTGGAAGAGATCAGGGCTGCACTCCATGAACGCAAGACCACTTTTGGAGATGGTTCTGAATTCGGTTCAGTGGAGAGTGAACTCTTCCCGCCTTGCATCACCTATGCCATATCGCAGACCCGGGCAGGTGTCAATCTCGCTCACTCCATGAGGTTTGCAATGACATCCTTCCTGCTCACGGTCGGTATGTCCGTGGATGACATCCTGAACCTTTTTACATCGTCTCCCGACTTCGATATCGAAAAGGCAAGATACCAGGTGGAGCATATCGCAGGCGCCTCCGGGACAAGTTACAAGCCTCCTTCCTGTGCAACAATGCAGACATACGGTAACTGCTACTCGCCTGATGGTATATGTAAGAAAATAAAACATCCTCTCGGCTATTACCAGCGCAGGATCTGGTTAAGGGACCGTGATGCGCAAAAGCAGGCTTCAAAGAAACCCTCTTCTGCCCCTTCCAGTGAAGGATCCTCCTCTTAAACGTGCTTATATTCCCTGCATTTATCCACAAAGCTCTTTACCGGGAACGTGGCCGGGTGGACGTGGGTATAACTTGCCAGGGAATTGTGTTCGGTGATGCAGTCCATGCCGTCCACAATACCTTTTCCGCGTTTCATCTCGTAGATGAGCCTGGCATCGTCAGCACAGTATGTGACCGAATAGTGGAACTCATGTCCCCTGATAGTTCCCCTGATGAAGTCTCCCCTGGCAGTACCTTCGGTATAGCCCAGTGCCTGCAGTTTCTTTGTCATTACAGTTTCTGCGGGGAACAGGTCTGCCATTCTGTGAACAGTACCATCGATCTCATAGGACGTAGAGAGGTACTGCAGCCCTCCGCACTCCCCATAGATGGGCATGCCATCTGCTGAGAGCTCTTTCATTGATCTTGTGGTCTTTGAACTTTCCAGTTCGGATATGTAAAGTTCCGGATAGCCGCCACCAAAGTACATGCCATCGACCTCCGGCACTTCCTCCTTTATGGGGCTGAAGAAAACCGTCTCTGCTCCGGCCTGTCTGAAGGCATCGAACATGTCCTGGTAGTAGAAACAGAATGCGCTGTCCAGTGCAATTCCTATTCGTACCTTTTCTTCCGAAGAGTCCTCCTCCCCGGATGGAGCTTCAACATCGGGGGCCTTCTCTGCTATGGAGATTATTGCATCTAGGTCGATATTCTCCTCGATGAAGTCCGCAAGTCTGGTGGTGTCAAAGTCCTGCTCATGGGCCATGAAAAGGCCCAGGTGGCGGGAAGGTATGCTTACATCCTGGTTACGCGGGAGTGCGCCCACGACAGGTATATCTTCAATGGCGTCGATGATCATCTGCGAGTGCCTGGGACTTCCTACCTTGTTGAGTATCACTCCTGCGACATTCACATCCCTGTCAAATTCTGAAAAACCTTTGACCATCGCTGCAGCACTGCGTGACATGCCGTGGACATTGATCACCAGGATCACGGGCACGTTAAGTGACTTTGCCACGTGTGCGGAACTTGCCAGTTCAGAGGATTCCATACCGTCGAAAAGGCCCATGACCCCTTCTATAATATTGATGTCAGCATCCTTTGCGTGTTTGCAGAATGTGCTTTTAACTCCGCCCACCTGCATCATAAAGGTGTCAAGGTTCCTTGAAGGTTTGCCGCAGATGGCTGTATGGTATGTGGGATCAATATAATCAGGTCCAACTTTAAAAGGCTGGACTTCCATCTTTCTTTTTTTCAGGGCCGCCATTATCCCCATGGACACAGTGGTCTTTCCAACACCGCTGTTGGTTCCTGCGAGCAGTACAGCTTTTGTCATGCAGGCTATTTTGTCTGAGATGTATATATGTATTATTCTCCTGCTTATCGGGGCTGTCTTGTCAGACAATCCCTATTCAAAATAGTTAAATAAGCGAAGTATATCTATGTAGTATGAATCGATCCGGGGCAGACCGGGCCATGACAGACCCTTACGGGCGAACGGTCCGAAGCCTGAGAATGTCTGTAACCAACAGGTGTAACCTAAACTGCATCTATTGTCACAAAGAGGGTGACCCGGGCAGTGGAGGGGAGATGTCTGTCGGGACAATTGTGAATATTGTCAGGGCGGCCGCAGACCTTGGTATCGACCGGCTGAAGATATCAGGAGGTGAGCCTCTTCTCAGGAACGATCTGGAAGAGATACTGGCCGCGCTGCCTCCGCTCAGGGATGTTTCCCTGACCACGAATGGCGTATTTCTAAAGGAACGGGCGCAATCCCTTAAAAAAGCGGGGCTGGACAGGGTCAACATCAGCCTGGATACCCTTGACCCTGCAAAGTCCCGTATGATCACAAACTCCAAAAAGGATGTTCTTGGAGATGTCCTTGCCGGAATAGAGGAAGCTGTCAGGGCAGGACTGACCCCGGTAAAGCTCAATATGGTCCTCCTGAAGGGCCTGAACGAGACTGAGATAGAGGACATGATCACATTCACCAGGAAGTTCAATGGGGATGTCATACTGCAATTGATCGAACTTATGGATTTCAAGAATGTTGCATACCTGCATGTCAATGCCGATGAGGTGGAGGATGCACTGCTGACCCGCGCCACAGATGTCAAAGTACGCCAGCTGCACCACAGGAAAAAATACATGATCAATGGTGCTGAAGTGGAATTCGTACGTCCTGTGGACAACACGGAGTTCTGTGCGAACTGTAACAGATTGCGTGTAACTGCGGACGGGAAGCTCAAACCATGCCTGCTGGTAAACGATAACCTGGTGGACGTATCAGATGCAGGTCCTGAGGAGCTGCCTGCGCTGCTGAAGCTTGCGGTCAGCAGAAGAGTGCCTTTTTACACTAAAGGGAGGAAACATAATGGAAGTAGAACTGACAGTTGACGGTGAGCCTATCGAGATCAATAGTTTTGTACAGCAGATGCTGGGAAGCGCTGTTGCGGGTGCAATAGGGACCCTGCGAGGGGTCGATGAGAGCTGTACAGAGATCCTCCTGAGAATAAAGAAATAGATCAGCACCCCTCTCTTCCCTTCTTAAAATAACCATTTCTGCCTGCATTGCTGATGCTATAGCAGATGCTCGATCTCCCGGAATTCTATGGGAGATGTGGCATCCAGTGATATCGGCGTAACCGAGATATGCCCCCTGCCCACAAGAGCGTTCACGTCAGTGCCTTCCTCGTCCTCGCTGATGAGGTCGCCCGCGATCCAGTAATAGGGCCTGCCCCTTGGGTCATGCCTTTGTTCCACTTCAGTCTTAAAGAGCTTCCTTGAGAGGCGGGTGATCTCTATTTCTGTGTCCTCTTCAACCTGGTAGGGGAGATTGATGTTCAGGAGGTCCACATGTTCCGGAAGTCCGTGTTGAAGTACTTTCCTTGCTATCCGGTTTACCACCTTTATGGCAACCTCAAAGTCATGCTGGTAGTCCCTGTGGTCGTCGAACTTTTCACCCTCCTCTTTTACCTGGACCGATGCAGCGATGGCAGGGATGCCATAACTTGCGCCTTCAAGGGCTGCACCTATGGTCCCGGATGTTGTTATCGTATCAGTGCTGATATTCTCGCCGATGTTGAAGCCTGAAAGTATGAGGTCAGGTTTCTGTCCCATGATCGTGAACATTCCGATTATTACCGAATCTGTCGGGGTCCCGCCAACAGCATTGACCTGTACACCGTCGATCCTGGTAGTTGTGACCCTGAGGGGTTCAAATATGGATATTGAGCGTCCTACTCCGCTTTGCTGCAGGAGGGGAGCAGAAACTGTCACTTCTCCAAGGTCTGCAACACTTCTATAGGCAGCCCTTATCCCTGCGGAATAGACACCATCGTCATTTGTGAGTAGTATCTTTCTGGACATGGCATATTCTTCGCAGGTCAATGTCTTAAAACTAATGGCCCGAATTCAAACTAAAAGAAGGGGGATGATCCTGTCAAAACTATACGTTTGCAAAGATCCGTTTCCTGTCCCTGGAATGCATGTCCGTTCCAGAGCCTTCAGGAAGTTCTGCCAGTGCCTTTACATGTTCGATGATCTCGATATCATCACTGATGGCATCAAGCCTGTCAATGATATCGATTATCGTGTCATTCTGCTCTTCGCTGAAACAGTTGTTGTCCCTTGCTATTTCGAGCAATATGGAGGCGTCATCCAAGACCTGTGCAAGGATTGTCCGGTCCATGTACTGCTTTGCAATGGCTGAATCATTTCCTCGCAATGTTTCATTGAACTCGTTCAATTGAGTCTCAAAAAGGCCGATATCATAGTGTGCGCTCCTGAAGATCTTCTTCACATAGTCTTCCCTGTAAACCTGTTTGGAGTTTTTTAAGACTTTCAGGAGTTTTTTGTAGTCCATTCTCTCTAGTCCCGTATTCAGGCTTCCATAGGCAGGCCTGTTGTTTTTCGTGCGTGAACCAATTATTGTTTTGTAGCTGCCTTCCTCCGAAGCTCGAGGTTGGTCTCGGCCTCAAGGGGTGCAGGTGCGATGAGTTTCAATGCATCATACATCTCAGTGAACTGTCCGCCGTTGACTTCGTACTCTCCTTCAATATCAATTCCGTATTCCTCTCTGTTTTCCTCGACAATGGGATCGCACAGGTATACCTGCAGGTTGCCACCAGCATCCATGAAAACGGATGGTCTTACTCCTGAGTTGTTATACTCTTCGACCAAACTTCTAAACACCAATGACATGTATCGCATTGATTCCATCATTCATCACCATCTATGGTAGTTTCTGAGCATGTATTTAAAGATAATGTAATTGATTTACAGGATATGTATTTTTATTGGTAGTTCTATGTCCATAATTTTGTCATAATATATTATTGAATTATAATAAATCAGCTTCAGTATATGTTATACAGTATGTATATTTATATTAATTATCTTATTTTAATTGCCGGTGGTTTTCTATAAGAAATGTTTTTAATCATGGGGGCATACTTGGAAGAATAAATTTCATCAAAGGACCATCTAGTTGGAATAATTATGCTTGAGGATGAGTATCAGCTTGATTTTTTTTCTGAAAACGGCTTTATTCGGAAGCAGTGTTCAAAGTGTGGTAAATTTTTCTGGACGCGTGATATCGACAGGAATAGCTGCGGGGATGCCCCGTGCGATCCCTATAGCTTTATAGGTGATCCCGTTTTCAGGAAAAGTTTCGACCTTGCAGAAATGAGGGAATACTATCTTAAGTTCTTCGAAGACAGGGGTCATACAAGGCTGGAGCGTTATCCTGTTGTGGCCAGGTGGAGGGATGATATTTACCTGACCATTGCTTCGATAGCTGACTTTCAGCCGTTTGTCACATCCGGCCAGGTACGTCCGCCGGCCAACCCTCTTACCATTTCCCAGCCGTGTATCCGTCTTTCAGACCTTGATGCTGTCGGGAGGAGCGGTCGCCATCTCACAACTTTTGAGATGATGGCTCATCATGCTTTCAATAAGAAAGGTGAGGAAGTTTACTGGAAGGACCACACCATGGAGTTATGCGATGAACTCTTCAACTCCCTCGGAGTGGATCCGCTGGCTGTGACCTATAAGGAGGAACCATGGGCCGGCGGAGGTAATGCCGGTCCCTGCGTAGAGGCGCTCATCGGCGGCCTCGAACTCGCCACACTCGTGTTCATGGACCTGGAGCAGTCAAAGGAGGGTGAGATCCAGATAAAGGGGGAACAGTACCGTAAAATGGACAACTATATAGTTGACACAGGTTATGGTCTTGAAAGGTTCGTCTGGGCCTCGAAGGGTTCCCCTACCATATATGATGCAGTTTTCCCGAATATTGTCAATGAGCTTATGGAGCTTGCAGGCCTTGAACATGAGCTGGACAATTCTGAATATTCCAATATCCTGGCCCAGAATGCCCGGCTTGCGGGACTGATGGATGTCAGTGAGAAGGCAAACCTCTTTGAGCTTCGTAAACAGGTGGCTTCGAGTATCGGTACTACCGTTGACAGGCTTTCAGCTATTATGGAGCCTGTGGAGAATGTATATGCGATCACGGATCATACACGCTGCCTGACCTTCATGCTTGCAGATGGTATAATCCCTTCAAATGTCAAGGCCGGTTATCTTGCACGCCTGGTGCTCCGAAGGACCTTGAGGATGATGAATGATATGGACATCAGGGTCCCTCTGTCAGACATCGTTGAGATGCATATCAATAACCTGCCCGAATATCCCGAGTTTGGCGAGAAGCTCGATGTGATCCAGGACATTCTGGAACATGAGGAAAGAAAATTCGCTGATACCCTTGAGCGTGGAAGGCGTATGATCCAGAAATCTGCAAAGCATTATAAATCTGCAGGCGAGAAGATCCCTCTCTCAAAGGTTATAGAGATGTATGACAGTCATGGCATCCCCCCCGAGATCTCAAA
>JAFGCK010000147.1 GCA_016932675.1 Methanosarcinaceae archaeon
CCTATGCTCTCTGCCTGCTCAAGAAAATTCCTGACATTTACATGTGTGAGCATCAGCATGCACTTTTTTCCCTCTTTACATGACCTGTGGAGGAAATGGGTGGCAAGGATGGTCTTTCTGCTCCGGGAGGCCCGCTTACAAGGATGCCCTGCCCCTTTGGATACCCACCTTCAAGTAATTCGTCCAGTTCCGTTATTCCAGTTGGGACCCGCTGAAAGGACATGCACCAATATAATATACTTAATTATATAAAAAATATTGTATGCTTCAGGTTTCAGACCATTGAGGGCGTCTGACATCTCATGAAACTGTTTTTCTAATCAGGCGTCATCCGGTCATACCCTGGGCCGGTGCAGGTCCGCATTGATATGCATCTTTAGATGATCGATCCAGGAATATCCCTGACACCGTCCAGCACAGGATCTATGCGAATCCTGCCTTTTGCCGGTTTTAGCTTCTGGTATTGATTGATACAGATATGTGCCAATCGGTGTAAATCCGTATCCTGAACAAGAATTCTGCTGGGTACCGGCTCCAATGAAAAAGGAACAGGACCTTGTTCAGGAAGCCTGATTTTACAGGCTCATCTTTGCTGAAGCAAAAAGCAGGACAACATAAAGGTCGATCCTTTGTACCTCCGGGAATCCATGATTTATTTCAGGTTACGATCCTGTCAAGCTGGCTTGTTTCAATGGCCCTGCGTATCTCATAGGCCAGGCGCCTTCCAGTGCTCATGGGTTTGCGCCAGAGTGTGTTCCCATAGGGGTGACCTGCTGACATATGGACGTTGGTCCCGCCTCCAACCCTTGGTGCTACATCATATATGTAGTAGTTCAGGTCCTTGTCGACACATGTCTGCAGGCAGAAGGGGCCTATGATCCCGGGATCATAATGCTCCTTTGCAGCCTCTACATATTTCTCACAGAGACGGAATGCTTCCTCCAGAAGTGATTCTCTCAGGGTTGCAGAGTTATGGCCGCACACTGTATATTCAGGAGTTAGCTGGTGTTCTGCCAGTTTCATCTGCTGGGGTGCCGGTAGCCTGACATGGCCATCCAGACTGGTCTCGAATCTCCAGTCCACGCCAAGTAGCTCGAGCCTGTTCATCTCTGACTCGATGGGTGAATAGAACATGTCCAGATTGAAAACAGGTCCGATGATATATCTTTCGATCCTGGCGTTCTTAAGGGCTTCTTCTGTGATGACGCCCTGCTTCAGGAGTGCCTGTGATTTTTCAATATACTCCTCATATGTGCCTGCGGTAAAGAAACCCCTCTCTAGTTTCTTGACAGCGTGAGGCATTTTGACCATCACAAGCTCGTCGATATCCTGTGGGTCATCTATCCTTTCAGGAAATGGAAGGCCTGCCTTCTCGAGCAGCCAGTAATAGTCATGTTCCATCCCTCTCTCCTCGCTCCGGAGCATGTTCCTGCTGCCTACAAGGGGGACTTTGAAGTTGTTCTCCACACCATCGATACCGCAATATGAGGTGAATGACCTGTTCGGGATGAATAGTACGTTCTCATCGATGAGTTTCTGCTGGTTCTCAGTTTTGAGCACCTCGTTGAACTTTTTAAGGGATATGGATTCGTCCACTATTCCCCGGATGACCTTGCCACTTGCATCCCGCTGGGATCTGAAATAGTCTGTATATGTCTTATCACGTCCTTTCTGGCAGACCGCCAGTGTCCTGAGACCCTCTTCAATTGCACCGTCAAATATGTCCAGTGCTGAGTGTGATGCAACTGCGCCTATTTTCAATTTGTCAGTATCATAACCTTCGATGATCTCTATGATCTCTTTTCTGCCTATCATCTTATGACCTCTATCTTGTCCCGGAAGATGTAAATGGTGGTTAATAAATCTGTTCACATCGCCTCTGCCCTGCTTCCTTCTGCTCTATGTTCCTGATACAAGGTATATTGCCAGTGGTGTTATGAATGTCTCTATAAGTGCAGCAATGAATATCAGAGGCAGTAGAAGGTGCAAAAAGAACTGTAAACCCCTGGTCAGCTCATTTTTGAGGCTGACCGGCTTTCCAAGGATCGCGTTGAAAGCCTTATGTCCAAGCCTGAACCCGATAGCCGATGAAATGAGCAGCATGGGTATCTCAATGATGCCATGGGGTGCTATACCTGCGGTTATATACAATGCACTGTTCTCGACCAGCTGGAGATTGACAAAGACCCCCAGCACGAATCCGTTAAGCAGCAGAAAGGCAAACGGGACTGCCCCGAATACAGGTCCCAGCAGGACCGAGGCAAGCATCTTCAGGGCATTGTTGAAGAAAATGACAAGCATTATCTCAAAGAGCGAGAGGTCCTGTAGCATTTCAGCAAGTTCCTCAAGGCCTGAAAGTGATTCTGCGGAATACTCCGGGAAGATCCCGTATGCGATATAACCTGCGATCATTGACAGGGCAAAAAGCAATGTGCTCATCACGATGTATGGTCTCAGCTCTTCAAAATAGTCCCCGAAACCATCTTTTAGCTCTTCTTCCAACATGATACGAATCCTCTTTTTCCTCAGATCCCCAGCGTCATCCTTATGGTGTTCCTGCAGGCAGGCGCCAGTCCGAGAACGATGATCACCAGTTTGAGGAACTTTTTCAGGGTCCTTGACTCTTCATCATCTTCAAACCGGGTGTCCAGTAAATATATTACTGGTATGAATATTGAAAGTTTTAACGGATACATTACCAGTGCGGTACCCGTAAGGTCTATGAGGTAGGCAGGAACTACATGTTTCTCATAATATCCCAGAAAGTCCACTCC
This sequence comes from Methanosarcinaceae archaeon, assembly GCA_016932675.1. GTDB lineage: Archaea > Halobacteriota > Methanosarcinia > Methanosarcinales > Methanosarcinaceae > Methanolobus. The sequence continues at coordinate 2,775 of JAFGCK010000147.1, forward strand.
CGCGACCGTAGAGGATGCATCTAGCAGATGGACCAGCAGTATGGGGGGATTGAGTTTGTTCTTCAGCATCACAGAGCCTGCCCGGTCAAACACGAGGTATGCAAGGTAGAGTATAATGCTTGCAGCACCGAGCACAAAGAACGGTACCCAGGGCAATACCACATCCTTTAGGTAAAGGAGAGTGACAATGTTTGCGACAAACCAGACGCTTCCGAAAAAAGCAAAGACCTTATGGAAGTCTTTCCTTTCATCGGTACTGCTGATCCATCTTGACACGAAAAGGAGTATGGCCGTGGTCAAAGCCGAGAGGAAATAGATGTTGGGCGTTATAAGCAAATAACTTAAGGGTGGCTCTACCACTCCTGTATCCTCTATCACCCTTAAAGACGCGCCTGCAAGTATGTAAGGTATCAGGGAACCTATGAACCTGTCGCTGATACTGATCTCATATCTTCGGAGCAGCTTTAATATTCCGAATACAAAGATCCCCAGAATAACTGCCCATGTGATCGTGTTCACAACATTGTAGCCACTATCCTGCAATATGGGTTCGATGTAGTACTCATTAATGAGCCTGTTAATTTCATCTATGAGTGATGCCATTTAGATCACAGCAGTAAGATAATATAGGAATATCCTAATACAACCAACGTTTAAGAGTTTATGGGAAATGTCCTTCTGTGTAACAGGTATTATTTTATAAGGGCAGACCTTCTATTGCATATTATAAAGATGCAACAGCTATAAATCAGCAGGTATAGTATTGATCCCGATGCAAGATGGAATGAAGAAATGGATGCAGCTTCCAAGAGACGTGCTCATAGGTCATGGTGTCATCAATGACATCGGCGATGTCTGCAAGGATCTGAAGCTCGGAAATAATCCTCTTATCGTCACAGGTACAACCACAAAGAAAATAGCAGGTGATCTTGTCCGTGACCTGCTGGAAGACCGTGGTTATAATGTACAGGTGGTGGCTTCCACCGATGCATGCATGTCCGAGGTGGAAAGGGTGAAAAAGGAGGTCATAGGGCATGGTTCCTCATACCTTATAGGAGTTGGAAGCGGCAAGTCTATCGACGTTGCAAAGTACGCAGCCACACAAACGGATCTCCCTTTTCTCAGTGTTCCGACTGCTGCTTCCCATGATGGTATCGTTTCCTCGAGGGCTTCTATACGCAGCGAAGGGAAATCCACATCTGTTGAAGCGAATGCGCCATTGGCCGTGATAGCTGATACCGGGATCATATCAAAGGCACCCTACCGCCTGCTCACTGCAGGATGCGGTGATATCATTTCAAACTATACGGCAGTGAAGGACTGGGAACTTGCACACCGCCTCACCAACGAACCCTTCAGTGAATACGCTGCGGCTCTTTCCCTGATGACTGCCAGGATACTCATCGATTCGGCCGATTCTATCAAGCCTGACCTTGAGAGTTCTGTCAGGATGGTTGTAAAGGCTCTTGTTTCCAGCGGTGTTGCCATGAGCATTGCAGGTTCGTCACGACCTGCATCGGGTTCTGAGCATATGTTCAGCCATGCTCTGGACATGGTCGCACCGAAGCATGCTCTGCACGGGGAGCAATGCGGGCTCGGGACTATTATGATGATGTATCTGCACGGCGGTGACTGGAAAGGTATCAAACAGTGTCTGGAGACCATTGGAGCGCCTACAACCGCTGAAGAGCTGGGTATTGAAGATAAGTATATATTAGAGGCGCTTCTTGTTGCACATACGATCCGCCCGGAAAGATACACTATACTCGGCACCGGCCTGACGCCTGCGGCAGCTGAAAACGTGGCACGGATAACAAAAGTAATCTCATGATCAATTATTCAAGGTGACCCAATGACAGATACAGATACTATGATCACTCTTGTTGGCTCAAGACTTGCAAAGGAAGGGGAAGAGTTCATATTTCTCGGTGAGTCGCGTGAATGCCAAAAATGTAAACTGAAAATAACATGTCTGAACCTTGAGCCCGGGCGCAAATACTGTGTCACAAAGCTCAGGAGTGATACAGTCCATGAATGCTTCATCCATGATAGCGGAGTCCTTGCAGTAGAGGTCGTAAGATCCCCGATAATAGCTGCCATTGACTCTAAGAAGGCAATAGATAGCGCCAGGATCAGTTACGAACGTCCAAAATGCAGTGATTTTGACGATAGCCTGTATGATCTGATATATCCGGAAGGGATCAAAAGCGGGGATAAGTGTACCGTTAGCAGGGTCATTGAGAGCATTGATGAGCAGCTTACATCGGGTTGCTCACTGAAAAAAGTGGAACTGAGGTTGTAGCCTGATCTATGCATATCTGTTCGAATATGTTTTATACGACAAATGAATCGTATTGATTAACAAAGACACAAGGTGAATTCAAAAAACAGAGGTAGGGAAATGTCTGGTACGGAAGATGAGATCCTTCATCATGATTTTTATACGGCAGAACGCTGGAACAACTGGCTCGATCAGGTCAAGGAAAGTGATTTTAAGTTAGAGGAGCCTGATGATCCACAGGGAAAGGGGGGAGCGATCTTTGTCAATATGGAAGATGATATCATCCTTGCATGCCTGAAGATCATTGCAAAATATGACAGAGGTCAGATGTCTGCCGGATCGGCAATGCAGATGCTGTCCCGCATAAGGGATATAGCGCTGGCAGAGATCGAGCCGATATCTGAGGATGTGGACCTTATGATCGATTCACTGCAGACATCCCTTATAGGCGGTTTTGCGGCCTGTGAATGTTACCTGAGTGGGGATTATGATGAAAAGGACAGTGTAGATGACCTGGTAAAGGTTGCGCTTGAGGCCGAGGCTTCTGATGATATAGAGATCGCCCTTGCAACCGTTGCAGAGGTAGGGGCATTGATACTTAAGGGTAATGAGCTGTCCGATAAGACCATGGAGGATATTCCATATGGCCTTGTGGCAGAATGGCTCGATGGCATAGAGTCCATATCAGCTGCAATGGTAGGTTCTGACAGTTACAAGGACGATGAAGAGGACGATGAGGCATTTTAATACTCTTCTCCTTACCCGTTTTTTTGCCTGAATGTTCTGTTTTCTGGCCGGACCTCATATATTCCAGAGCTATTTTTTCCGGGTTTGAGATGGGTTTATGCAGAGCCGAAAATCTTTAAGGACATCTGTGTGATCTGAGGATCCATGCTTCCCCTGAAAGGTAAAGTGGCAGTTCTTGACCTGACACATGCAGGTATGGTGATCGCACAAAAGCTTGCAGTATCAGGTATGAGTGTGACCGCAGTAGATGTCTATGACACGGTTGATAAAGAAACGCTCTCTCTGCTTGAAAATGATTTCGGGATAACGGTTTCAAAGAAAGCGGTCCCGGTTGATGATCTTGATCTTATAGTAAGCCCGGTGCACCTGGACCCTGATTATAGGATGCTCAGGGATGCAAGGGGTCAGGACAAGAAGATAATAAGCCATCATCATGCCGTCGGAATGATCCTCTCGCATAACAGGAGCCTTGATAATGTCAGGGTCATAGAGGTGACCGGATCAAGGGCCAAGACCAGTACAGCGTCCCTGCTTGCTGAGATCCTCTCCAGGAGCATGGCTGTCGCACTGCACACTTCCAGGGGACTGGAGATCTGGAAGGATGGAGAGGCAGAGAGGATATACGCAGGTCTAAGCATAGCTCCTGGCAGCATTCTGCTTGCGGTCGATATTTTGATTTCAGGGGGTATTGATGTCGATTGTTGCATATTCGAGGTATCCATTGGAGGCACAGGCTATGCAGATATCGGGCTTATCACAACCCTTGAGCCGGATTATGCTATCGCCAATTCAAGTTCCATGGCCAGCGATGTAAAACTGAGCATGGTTGAAAGCTCAAAAGGGAACTCTGTTCTTTTTCTTAATGCAGTGGACAGGAAAGCTGTGGACATTGCCCAGAGCATCAGCAGGGATTTCTTCACTTTCAGTGATTCAGAGGGCATTGAAGCCGATCTCATGATGGTACTTGATGGGAAAGGTATCAGGTTTTCGACCCGTGATCTGGTTTTTGCCGCATATCCGGATCCCTTCTACAATGCTTCTTCCTATACGACTGCCTTTGCCGCAGCATCTGCTGTTGCCCTGCATATGGGTATCGGTGCGGATACAGTAACTGATGTAATAAACGGCTTTAAGGGTCTTGCTGGAAGGATGCAGGAAAAAAGGGTTGATGGCAGGATACTGATAGACAATTCCAATTCAGGGATGGATATACGGTCGGCAGAGAGGTCCCTCGATCACGGGCTGGCAAGGATTGCCGGCAGGACATCATCCAGGGTATTCATGGTGCTCGGCGAGGAGGCTGCGCAGGTCTGTGAGGGCCTTCCGCCCGAAGGCGTTGAGGATTTTGTCGGGAGGAGGATCGGGGACATTGACACATTGATACTTGTTGGTGAGAGGATGCGGTCTGTTATGTCAGAAGGGGTTCTCTATGCACCACATCTTGCAGGAGGTCTTGAGGAGGCTTTCCGTTTATCATCGGAAGATGATCTCATTCTTTCCTGTGTGAAATGTTTCAGATGAATGATGCTTTTATAAGATGAAGAAGTAGTTATTGCAGAAAAAATACAGTCTTTTCAGTATACGATTTCATACTTCCATCCACATAAATAACAATCGGATATATATTACAAATGAACTGTAAAATACCACGAACCCATTTCAAATGATACTTATCGAACACAGTTACGGAATGAACATGACGGAAAAAGAGATATCGATCATACATCCGCGGCCAAGTTCTATTGTGGCGGCGCTCTATACCCTACGTGACCTGAATGTTGATGTTGCTATCCTCCACGGTCCTCCCGGCTGTTCGTTCAAGCACGCAAGGCTTCTCGAAGAGGATGGCATACATGTAGTGACAACGGCCCTTGATGAGAACTGTTTTGTCTTTGGGGGGCGTGACGAATTGTCCTCGCTGCTGAAAAAGGTCAATGAGATGTTCCATCCTGATCTTATAG
>JAFGCK010000148.1 GCA_016932675.1 Methanosarcinaceae archaeon
GTTCTTGTAGTATTCGACCTCGATATCTGAGTTCAGACACACGACAACATTGAAATTTCTGGTGTTTCCTTCCCAGTCACAGGCAATGGCAGTGAGCTGGCCATTGGGTTTCAGAGACCCGATACCCATAATATCGAATGTTTCCCTGCCTGTAAGACCAAGTGTCGTGGCATTCTCACCCTCCATGAACCCAAGCGGGAGCACACCCATTCCAACAAGATTGCTGCGGTGGATCCTTTCAAAGGACTCCGCAATGACCGCCCTGACACCCAGAAGCTGAGTTCCCTTTGCGGCCCAGTCGCGGGAGCTGCCTGTACCATATTCCTTTCCTGCAAGGATGATCAGAGGAATATCGTTCTCACGATATTTCATTGAAGCAGGGTAGATATACATTTCTTCGCCTGTAGGCACGTATATCGTCCATGAGCCCTCTTTTCCGGGAACCAGCTGATTCTTCAGACGCACATTCCCGAAGGTACCCCTCATCATGACCTCATGGTTCCCCCGCCTGGAGCCATATGAGTTGAAGTTCTTTTCATCAACACCCTTTGCAAGCAGATACTGGCCCGCAGGATAGTCCGTGCGTATGGAACCAGCTGGAGAGATGTGGTCGGTAGTGATACTGTCACCTACAAGGACCAGCACGTGTGCATTCTCAATGTCCTTCAACTCCCTGACTTCCAGAGGGAAATCCTTGAAGAATGGCGGTTCCTGTATGTAGGTTGAGTCGGTATTCCAATCATAGAGCACTCCAGAAGGCGCATCCAGTTCTCTCCAGAGTTCGGTTCCTTCAAATATATCGGAATATTGTTTCCCAAACATCTCAGGCCTGACAAATTCCTTTGTCACTGCATCGATCTCCTCCTTTTCGGGCCATATGTCCTTCAGGTAGACCGGCTGTCCATTAGGATCGTACGCAATTGGCTCTTTTGTCAGGTCAATATCGACGGTTCCTGCCAGGGCATAGGCAACGACAAGCATGGGGGATGCAAGATAATTGGCCTTCACCTGTGCATTGATCCTGCCCTCGAAGTTCCTGTTACCGCTAAGTACCGCAGCAACTGTCAGGTCCTTGTTCTCTATATCTCTGGACACAGCTTCCCTGAGTGGTCCGCTGTTGCCGATACAGGTCATACATCCATAGCCTACCAGGTGGAAACCGAGCGCATCAAGGAAAGGTGTCAGCCCTGCCTCTCTCAGGTAATCCGTGATCACTCGCGATCCCGGCGCAAGACTTGTCTTTACGAAGGGTTTTACCTTAATGCCACACTCGACAGCATTCCTGGCAAGCAGGCCGGCGCCTATCATCAGCGAAGGGTTCGAAGTGTTAGTGCATGATGTGATAGAAGCAATAACAACAGAACCGTGTGTTACATTTGTGGCATCATCGGCACATTTGATCCTTTCGATCCCTGTGTGAAGAGGATGTGTTGTCTCTGCAATGCTGTAACCGCCCTCTTCCAGCCAGCGGCTGTAATCCTCGTTAGAGGAACTTGTTTCCCTGTCATTCTTCGCGGAAAAGACATCCTTCATTGTCTGGTGGAAGCTCCTTGACATATCCCTGAGAGGGATACGGTCCTGTGGCCTCTTCGGTCCTGCAAGACTTGGTTCCACGGTACTCATGTCAAGCTCCAGCGTGGACGTGAACTGTGGTTCCGGGGAATCGTCCTCCATGAAAAGGCCCTGCTTCTTGCAGTATTGCCTGACCATGTCCACGTGTTCCCTGCTCCTTCCGGTCATGAGCATGTAACCCAGTGTGACCTCATCAACTGGACAGAAACCCATAGTTGCACCGTATTCCGGACCCATGTTGGCAAGTACCGCCCTGTCCGCAAGCTCGAGTGTCCTGTAACCCGGACCGTAGAACTCAACGAACTTGCCCACGACGCCGTGCTCTCTGAGCATCTGCACAACCCTGAGAACAAGATCAGTTGCGGTGACACGGTCCTTCATTTCGCCCGTGAGATTAAAACCCACTACTTCAGGGATCGGCATGTAATACGGCTGTCCCAGCATCACGGCCTCAGCCTCTATTCCGCCGACACCCCATCCAAGCACCCCAAGACCGTTTATCATGGTGGTATGGGAATCAGTACCCACAATGGTGTCAGGGTAAGCTATAAGCTCGCCGTCCTTTTCCTTCAGGTGGACGACCGATGCAAGGTTCTCAAGGTTTATCTGGTGTATTATGCCGCTTGCAGGAGGGACTACCCTCAGGTTGTCGAAAGCCTTCTGCGCCCAATGAAGGACCTCATAACGTTCCCTGTTGCGATAAAACTCGTACTTCTCATTGCAGTTACGTGCATAGGAAGTACCGTAATAATCAACCTGTATGGAATGGTCGATCACAAGGTCCGCAGGGATCACCGGATTGATCCTGTCGGGATCCCCGCCAAGTCTTTCCATGGCAGACCTGATGGCCGCGAGATCGACAACAGCAGGCACACCTGTAAAATCCTGGAGTATGACCCTTGAGGGTATAAACGGAATGTCAGCAGAGGGGATCGAATCCGGACCCCAGCCTGCAAGGTTTTTTACATCATCCTCTGTTACCAGTTTTCCATCGATGTTCCTTAAAAGGTTTTCAAGCAGGACCCTGATAGAATATGGGAGGGATGATAATTTAACAAGACCAAGTTCTTCAAGTTTTTTCAACCGGTAAAAGGCTACCTTTTTACCATCCATTTCAAAGATCTGTTTAGACCCGAAGGGGTCATGACCAAGAGTGCCTTTCATTATTGTCACCTATAATAATTACATATCGTTAAAGCTGATTAAGGTTTAAACGCATTGTGCTTGATCTTATGATCTGATCATACCAATTCACTGTTCAAGCTGCAAGCCAGCCGGCATTAAAACATTTCCAGCGATCAGGAACCGGATCATAGACTTGCTAAGTTTTATATATTGTAGATGCAGGCTGAGTAAATTCTATAAACATATATAACTTTGCCCTGCTCTAAAAAGACCATGCATAAGAATTTGAAAGGAATACCAATCTCCAAAAAGCCCAAGACAGATATGAAACTAAATGATACGATGTCTAATTTATACGATAATCTTCATGGACCGGAATGCATGTGATCCGTGGCTTAAAAGAGATCTGGAAGATCCAACAGCTTTAATGAAAAAGAACAGATTTTTAAACTGGAACTCTATCAGATATCCTCAACACAACATCCCATGACCCCCACAGTTAAAATGATATAACTTCCAGGCATTCAAAACGATCTTTAAACTTCCAGATCCACCCAAAAGATATATGGCATGCAGGCCAACTTTGAACATATATATTGATATCGATTTTGTGCTGGAAATTTTTATATACTGATCATTATTTTTAAAAATATATACATATCCGGTATATGTTTGAGCATACAAGCTTGGAAGTATGTTTACAAATAATTCCAGGACAAACATTTTTGACGCATCGGAGATCGGTAAATTCCTGTATGACATCAGATATGTTATCCTGTTATACATTATCGGAGATTTCCTGACCACGTTCCATGCCATTAATAGCGGACTCGGGTTCGAGGAGAACGGCTTCCTGTCAGTCCTGATTGTCAACTATGGAATATGGTCACTGCTTCTGGTGAAAATAGTAATTCTTGGAGTTGTTTTCTGGGCCTATCATTCGATCAGGTCATCATCAGGTTCCACTATGTTGTGGACATTATCAAAAACAGGGATCAGCCTTCTGGGGCTTGTACTTGTTGTGAACAATCTTCTGGTTACATGGGCAAAGTTCAGCCTTTTCGAATACATCGGATCCCTATGACTTACTGGAGTCCTTCATCTGTTTAGCATGCATATTTATAGCGATCTCTGCGATGTCTGCACTGTATTCGGAGATGCGCTGCAGACTTTCAAGTATATTCCTCTTACTTTCCCCGATCCTTTCATCCGTTCCACATTCCCTGCTGCATATATGGGCTGCCATCCCGGATATCTTCTTTGATGCCTTTATTATATTGTTGGCATACTCGGCATCAGCTGTTGTTATTGCTTCCATGGAGTCCTTGAACACGTTAAGGGAAAGCCTGCCCAGCTTCATGATATCATCATCCATGTTAAGTGGAGAGACCATATCTTTTATGTTGCTGGCAATCCTCTGGGCATGATCTCCAACCCGCTCGATACACTTTGCCACCAGCCTGAAGCCAAGACAGTCCCTGGACTTACCTATACCGATCTTCTGAGCCAGGGGCGAGTCATCGATGGCTGCCTTCAACTGCCTCACGGTCAACAGGTAGAAGCGATCTACATCATCATCCCTCAGTATAACATCCTTTGCCAGTTCAAGATCATGCTCCTCAAGTGAGAGCAGGACATCCTCAAGCATCGAGGAGATTATCCTGTACATGCTGTTGATGGACTTATCCAGGGATATGTCCTGATAGTTCAGCAGGCTCTGTAAAACAAGCTCGGTCCTTGACTCCTCAACGATCTCTATCCCTATAAGGCGCTTCCTTGCGGCCTCCTTGATGAATTTCCTCTCATCCGCACTGAAACCATTGGGAGAAGTTATCCTGATAATATCATAACCAACCAGATATTTGGAGACCAGAATCCTGAAATCATCTTCCAGGTCCCCCGTAAGGGAGAATTCGACCATTGAACGATGCTTCTTTTCATCGCTGCCTGGCCCGGCCATGATACTGAGAGAGCGGTCCGGTCTCACAGAAAGGGTTACAGCATCACCTGCAGAAAGTCCATTATCCCGCACCCATGTGATGGGAAGGGACACAATGTAGGTAGAACCGCCTGTCAGCTGGATCTTTCTTTTTTCAGAAATGAGTTACACCTCTTAGTTTATGTAATTGTGATCAAAGAATGGTCATGTTCCCGGAAACCTGACTGAGTCTGGAGGTCATTCCGGTGTCATCGGTGATTTCAAGGTCGATTATAACATTTTCATCGAAGTATGGGTCAATTCCGACCGGCCTTACAACCATACCAGATAAATTGTAGTCATACAATGTAAAATTACCGGAATCTTTCCATACGGCCCATTTGTAGCTGGTTATGAAGCCATCCGGGTCTTTTGAGTCCGAGGCATCAAGTATAAGGTAGCTTTGCGGAGTCTGAGACCCGTTGCCATTCTGCAGATACTCGACCTTGAACTGCACCTCAGCCACAGGCATGGGAGGAGTGAAGAGTTCCTTGAAGATGTTGATATAGGATGTAATGATATCGATCATCAGAGGCTCTTTTTCCAAGGGAGCTGTGCCTGTATATGATAGGAAATCTATCCTGTAGAAGATTGTATAATCGGTGGTGTTGGTGAGGTTACCACCTGAATTGTTTCCAAGGAAAGTGAGCTCCTGGTTTTCGTTGTCGATCGTGAAATTCCCAGGTTGTAGGCATTCAGTCATGTTGGCAGTATCATTAACTAAAATATAATCGAAATCTACACCATTGTAAGCTTTCCATGGATGCATTTTAAGTCGGAAAGTAAAGTCCGTGCTGTTGTTGGTCCAGGAAAATGTTGAAATTGTCTCTGACTTTTCAATGACGATATCCGAAAAGTTGAGGTGGATCGTCTTGCTTCTGGTAGCAGGAATAAGAACCCTGTGCCCGGCACTATAAACCGCAGGATAATCATTATATTCATCGAATGCTCCGGAATTATCATATGCCTTGAAGTGCAGGAAATAGCCATCGTTGAGACGTATGGATGAGATTCTGGAATCAGCGGTGTTGAGATTAAGCACTGTGATATCAATTGCCTGCCAAGAATCATTGTTCCCATGCACAGGTTCAATGGAAACTATTCTAAGTTCTTCATTTTCGACCGCAGCCAAGTGACTTTCGCGGTCCATAGTTTCCTTCTGCATCGTGGAAACCATAAAAGCCACTCCAGAAGCAGCTATGATCGTAATAAGGATTAACAGTAATGTTGCGAACATCACTGAAACGCCACGGGTATCCTTCAGGAATGAAGCTAGATCATTACCAACCATCCTGCTTGAGATGTTGATTAAAAATTATATACTTTACTGCTGTAAAGTATATAGAACTCTGTAATATATATAGTAATCGATTTTATTCCAAAACGATTTAAGCAATGATTACGTTAGGGGATGCGATGGTGTTAACAAATTTTGGATTAGCTTATGTTCCTCAAGCTGTCGTCCTGCTTGTTGAGGAAGACCTAGGAGACACAAAAACCGTCTTTTTCCAGAATGTTGTAGCTGAAGCACTCAAAACAGATAAAAGAATATATTTCATATCCACGAAATACAGTACTGAAGACGTACTTGGCCAGTTGAGGTTCTTCGGCCTGAAAGATGAGAATATGGATGGTCTCACAGTGGTGGGGAACTTCACTGATCCCCTTACCCTGCTTGATATCTGCTACAAGCGAAAGAAGCTCTGTGATCTTTTCAACAGAGATAACATACCCCTCCACAATATATCTGAGTTAGACATCTTTATAATCGACAGTTTTTCTTCACTTTTCCTTCATGAGGATCTGCAGAACCTGACCGAAGCTCTGCAATCACTTATATCCATAAGCAGGGAAACTGACACAACTTTCCTGCTAGCTGCGGATATGGGAATTCTTTCAGAACGTTCAGAGAGGATTACACGCTCAATGGTCGACGGGATAATACAATTCAGGAATGAATACCTCTCCGGAAAGATTAGCAGGTATATCAACATACCTAAAATGAAAGGAACCCTCCCTATGAACAAGATGATGGCCTACAATATTACAAACCAGGGTATCATGGTTGATACAAGGGAAAGAGTAGGTTAACTGCAAGTTAAAATATATGTTTTTGAGCATAAAGAACTCAATCATCATAACCTTTTACAATAATACTCGCTGTACCTTTTGACTCACTTACTGTTGCAGTCACTAGATAGGTACCAGGCTCCAGTCCGGCAATTGGCACTATTGACACGGTTCCATCATCTTCGGTCATTGAACTGGTGACTGTACCTGAAGGAGATATGCTCACTTGCACAAACGTATCTGGCATAGGATTCCCGTCTGAATCTGTCACATTGAAAATGATTGGTTCCGGTACGGGAAGACCTCCAAAAACCTCCTGTGAGTCACCGGACACTGCAGTAATCGTATACACCCCACCGACTGTGGAAAGTAGGAGGCTTACAACTGCAACATAACTAAGAGAGATCAGAATTGCCGAATGCTTGAACCCATGCTTAATTTCACCTTCCGTGATCTGACCAATGATCAGGCCGCCAAAAAGTGCATTCAGTATTATCATATGGAAAAAACCGCGATTGAAATCAATATCTGAAAGCCCATTCCCACCAAGCATCTCCATACCTACTCCCTGGATCATAGGTAGAAGAGATGTGGACAAGATATAGGTCAGCATTATAATTATTCCCTGTGCAAGATAGAAAATAATGATATACTGCTTCAGATTCGCTTCTTTCTCTCTCTCAATACCAATGACAGCTCTCATGTCTTCGGAGGTACGGAAAAGAAGATCAGCAACATTACCGCCAGTATAAGCTGCCTGTATGACTATATCAATGTATTTGGATACCAGTTTGCTACCAATCGAATCTGACATCCTGTGCATGGAATCCTCAAAGGAGTATCCAATAACCATTGCAGAAGCAGCATCCTGTACATCCCTGGTTATCGCTCCAAGATTGGTTCGTGAAAGACTTACCACCCCTTTGACAGGATCTATACCACCACGCATCAATTCGGAAAGTTTATAAAGGAATTCGCTGAATGCAACTTCTCTTTTTTTCAATTGCTTTTTTTTCAAAAATACATCTATAGAGTAAGGAATGATAGCAATAAGAGCTGCATATACAAGTATGTGATCCATGTCGTCTTTAGAAGTGGCTTCCTCCACTGACACCTCTTCATCTTGGGTCTTCTCCACAACTTCACCTCTCTCTGCAGCTTCTGCTGCCTCCATTTCCGAAACAAGTGATTCATATGCAGCTTGCTTTGCAGCTGCTTCATCACTTAGTGCGGGACCGCTTTCACTCTCATACGGGAAGAATGTGTGTCCTGTGAGAAGAGCAACTGCTACAATCAGTAATGCAATGAAAAGAGGAATTCCAATTGTAAAATATTCTCTTTTAAGATCGTAGCGCAGAGTCAGTATTTTGAGATAACGCTCCAGTGTCATACGATATAATGCAATATTCATAGGATACTCCTCGAGTATTTCATCCAGAGAAGAATCAAAAACACTATATTGATGAAGGGAAGGATGAAGTATACAAATAAGTTGAACAATTGTCTTGCAGTAAATGCTCCAAGGTCGATACCAAGTGCACTTGTTACAACTATCATAAGTACTACAAGTACAATACTCATGACAACTCCGCTAAGGTAACCTTCTCCATATACAGATAAAGAATCAACAAACTCCTTCTGGAGCTTCCAGCGCATTTGCATAAGTTCCTTTGATTTCATTTCAAGATAAGTACGAAGGCCGCCTCCAGCCTGCATGGAATTGGCAATATCTATGCAGACGGTCCTGAGAGATTCAGATGATGTGTTGCGTACCAGATGATTCATTGCGGTGACACCATCTTCACCAAGCACGTCAACACGGTACATTACCTTACCAAATTCTATAGATATATCTCCATAGTCTTCTAACGCTACAGTTCTGATCACATCCATGGGAGAGGAACCTGCACTTGCAAGGATGGACATATAGCCCAATGCAAAGGGAAGTTCATGTTCCACATTCATGTTCTTATTGGATATCTGATTGTAAAGAATAAAGGGAAAACCACTAACATTGAGTCCAAAGGTCAGGACTGTCAGTGTACTTATGTATACAAGAGGAGATGAAGAATTACGGAATAGAAATAATGATAATAGAAAGACTACCATGGATGCAAGGGTTGCAGTCACAAGTGAAAGAGAGATGAACATACCAGGCGTCATCAGGATGTCAGCCTGGTAAAGTGACTTGGTTATGTCATCCTGAGGTCTTTTGTCAATATATTTTCCAAACATGTAACAGAACATCTTATACTTCTCTGTATACCTGCTAAGTACATCCTCTTTGACAGGATCCCGGATGTCTGTTACAACATTCGATCTTGCCATTTAGTGCATCGACTCCATTAATTCATCTTTTTCCCTGGAGTATTTCCTTATGGCCCTGGCAACATCCTCATACTGAGTTATGCCTTTCTCGGCCAGACTTTCGAGATAAAGGGCCCTTATATCCATTTCCCTGACAAGCTCATCCTCATCTATGCCGAACTCATCCCTGATATCCTCAAAAAGGGAACTACTGCCGCTGAAATCGTATCTGTCGGTCACAGGATCCCATTTGAAGACAGGATTTGTTATAAGGTCTCCACGTTCAGGGTCAAGTTCAACTATCTCGACTATCCTGAGGGCACGCCTGATGAAATGCTCCCCCACCTTGATCATGGCATTGAATATTACAATGTCAACACTAGCAAAAAGATTCCTGGGTACATTCATTGGCTCGGATTCAACCCTGGAAAGCAATTCATGGATGGAACCCGCGTGAATAGTACCCATACATGGGTGACCTACTGAGATTGCCTGGAAAAGGGTACCCGCCTCTTCACCACGAACTTCACCAACCACTATATACTCAGGCCTCTGCCTCAGTGCAGCCTTAAGCAGGTCGTAGAGTTCGACATCTCCTGCAGATCTGCCACCATTGCCACCGTCACCCCCAAAACCTGCTCTTGTGATGGATTGTGTCCAGTTGGGATGCATGAGGTTCATCTCTGCAGTATCCTCGATGGACACTATTTTATATTCGGGAGGAATGAAAGAACCAAGGGCGTTCAGGGTAGTGGTCTTACCGGATGCCGTGCCTCCTGCAGCCAGGACGGAACGCTTGTACTCGATCATCAGCCAGAAATACGCCAGCACCCTGGAGTCATATGTACCATAGTTCATGAGGTCGATACAGGACACCGGATTGGACCTGAAACGCCTGATCGTAAAGGTCGAACCACGTTTTGTGACTTCTTTTCCCAGTGTCAGGTTTGCACGGCTGCCATCTGTGAGGGTGGCGTCCCTGATAGGCTGGAGTATCGAAATATGCCTGCCTGCTGCCTGCGCCATCCTCATGACAAAATTGTTGAGCTCGATCTCTTCAAACACGACATCTGTCCTGACGGAACCGTACACCCTGTGGTTGACATAAAGTGATGAATAAGGACCGTTACATGTGACATCTTCAATATAGGGGTCCTTCATCAGGATGTCGATCCTGTCAAAACCCATATACTTCTTATGAAGATAATAAAAGAACTTATCCTTCTGAGAATCTGTTAACTTGAAGCGATATATCTCCACAATCAGATCGAAACGGTCCCTCAATGCTTCCTTGCGGTTCTCCTCTTCTACGAGCAGAATCTCCGAGTGCGCCATCTTGTCAAAGGCGTTCTGGATGATTCTCATAGCCTCTTTTTCACTGTCGCTCATTGGCGGTTCCATGCACTCATAACGAAGTTCGTCCACAACAAATCCAACATGGACATACTGGAATCCGGGGGTGACCTCATAAACTATATCCACTTCCCTCTGGGGAACACCCGGTTTTGGTACAGATATTTCACCTATATCAAAGAAAAGTTCCTCTACAGTTTCAGGCGTTGGATTGATCAGTTTTTCGATTTTCTTGAAAATATCCGATCGTAATCCTGTGTCAGATTTTTCCTTTTGTTGTTTTTTTAAGGATTTGCTCTTTTTACCGGACTTGTCCTTCTTTTTCTGTGATTTACCTGTACTTTTCCCTTTTTTCAGACTTAAGCTAAAGCGTTTCTTTTTGGCAGGTTCCTCAATATTCTCAGGTAAAAGTTGATTCTCAATCAGACCTGTGTCAAGTCCCATTTCCATGTCATTGGAAAAATCAGAAGCAATGAGCACTTCACCGATGCCTTTTAGATTTGCAGAAGATAGATCATCCTTTTCGTTATTTTCAATAGAAATATCTAAATCGCCGCCCTCTGCAGAATCATCGGTCTTTTTCCTTGAAGGAAGAAAACGGGAAAGTCCTTTTCTGCGAGGCCTTTCCTCAGCCATGACCAGTTCATCTTCAGCGATAAGATCCTCCTGTTTCGATGTCACGGAAGATTCAGAAGCATCCGCTTCATTCTCTGAAGACTGTTCCTCCTTAGCCCGGCGTAGTTTCAGAAGTAGACCTTTTTTTTTGGGTTTACGACCGGCACCCCGGATTAAAGCATTTGACTCTTCAATATTTTCAGAAAGAGGTTTTTCCAATTTTTCCGAAAGGAGCTGTTCTGCCTCCGGGCAGATAATCTCGTTATGAAGTTCGAGATCCGTGTTAGTACCAACCATCAAAGGCTTAGTAAAATAATCTGCACATATATACTTATTCACCATAGTATATGTAGCAATCCATACATTATATTGAACTGAGTTTAAAGCCATCTTATTCTTCCGTTTTAAAGAACCCATGTCAAAAGTATAAATACCATTTCTCACAATGGTAGTATGGGATGTGAATGGAATTCAGAGAACTCTCTGATGAACAATGGAAGTTTATTAAACCGTTTTTACCACCACAACCAATAACCGGGAGAAAGAGAGCTGATGACCGTAAGGTCATCAATGACATTCTCTTTATCTTGATAACTGGTTGTAGATGGGCAGATATGCCTGAACGTTATGGTTCCTATGCAACTGCATGGAGAAGGCTAAAAAGATGGTCTAAGGAAGGAATATGGGAAGAGATAATGGAATCCCTTCGGGATTCCGCTTATAATGATGGCAAGTTATCCATGGACATTGTATGTGTCGACAGTACTTTTGTCGAAACAAAAAAGGGGGACAAGATTCCGCATACAACGGTCATAAGAGAAGGAAAGGAGTAAAGATTCATACTTGTGTAAGCTGTGAAGGATTTCCTTTGACCATTCAAATATCTTATGGAACTGATCATGATCGAGAACATTTTATTGAAGTTATGGAAGATATCAAAATCAGGACTTCTGGAAGACCAAGAACAAGACCCTTAGAAGTAATGGCAGATGCAGCTTATGACGATGTTGATATAAGACAACATTTGAGGTCTAGGGGAATACAAAGCAACATTCCAATAAATCCCAGAAACACTAAAACAAGAAAAAGAGGAAGACCTACGAGATTCAATCCTGAAACTTATATTAAAAGAGGAGCAATAGAATGGTTCTTTGCAAGGTTGAAGATGGGATTTAGAAGATTAGCAACCAGGTATGAAAGACTTAACATAGTGTTCAAAGGATTTAGATATTGCATGTTTTATGTTGTGCTGGAAAAGAGGATTCAGAGAAGTTGTGAAATAGGCTCAAAGTAAAAATCATGAAATATCAGATTGCAGGACGGACTAGCCTATCCTGCGTTTCCAGACGATGAGTCGTGTGACAGCGTTAATTGTCATCACAATTACTATCAGTATAAAGGCAGCAGCAAAGCCTTCTGAAGGCGAAACCATACTTGGGAATTCAAATGAGTGATAGACCGTTATCGGAAGAGCAGCTACCAGATCCTGGAAAGGAGAAAAGCGCAATCCAAAGAGCAGGCTGTCTTTTGGAGCCACGCTGAATTCCGGCATGAACTGCGTATATCCAGCCGTCAAGACAACAACAGCTGATTCCTCGGCAGCCCTTCCTATGCTGAGAACTATACCCGTAGCGATACCCGCGAGGGCATAAGGCAGGGTAATCTTACTTATGGTTTCCCATTTTGTAGCTCCCATTGCATAGCTTGCTTCTTCCAGCTCTCGGGGAACTGAATTGATGGCCTCCTCGGATGCACGTTCGATCACAGGCAGTATCAGAATCGTAAGAGCAATCGCACCAGAGATGAGTGAGAAACCACCTGTAATGAAACGCATATAGTGCACAAGGAACATCAGTCCGAAAATACCCAGAACTATAGAAGGAGTACCTGAAAGTACATCTATCACAAAACTGAAGGTCTTTTTAAATCGCTCATTCGTTGCATATCGTTTCATGTAGATTGCAGTCCCTACGGCTATTGGGGCCGCCAGGAGCGTTGATGTGAGTGAGAGCAATATGGTACCCATAACTGCATTGGCGATTCCGCCTCCGAACCCCGGTGCCTCGTTCTCAGGGGTAAGTATAAATTCCAGATTCAGGTTTGGAAGAGCTTCAAAGGCGATCTTGCCCAGTATACCGAAAAGAGTGACTGTTGCAACTGCTGCCGAAAAATAGCACAGGAAAATATAGAAGGATGCTTTTATCTTTCTGTGGTTCATTTCCTGCCTCCTATATATCTTGAAATTCCAACAAAGATAATCTCTATTGCAAAGAGAACTGCTGCTATTCCAAACAATGCAGCACGTGGCTCAGGTTCATTAAAATAATGACCAATATCATTGAGTATTTTCGAGGTCATTGCATAACCAGGAGCCATCAACGAAGACGGAATAGCATTGGAGTTACCCAGTAACATGACAATTGCCATAGTCTCACCTGTTGCACGCATCATGCCAAGTACCACTGCAGCCATGATGCCTCCTGATGATGCAGGCAGCACAACCCTTCTTATCGTCTCCCACCTGTTGGCTCCCAGGGAGAAGGAAGCATGCCTGCTTTCCACGGGAACGGAACGGATTGCATCCTCGGAAATTGTTGTGATCGTTGGAAAGACCATGATTGCAAGAACCGTTGAGGCCAGAAATACCCCGATTCCGGAACCGGGATTCACATCGACAAATATAGGAATGAAACCCAAGAGTGAGTCTATAAATGGCTCAATTCGATTCTGGAACATGTTTTCCAACACGAACAGGCCAAATATACCGTAAACCACCGATGGTATACCTACCAGCAGTTCGATAAAAGGCCTGATAGTGGAAGCAACTCGGGGAGATGCGATCTCCGACAGGAAAATTGCCGTGAAAATGCTTAAAGGGACTGACATGAACAATGTTACAACAGTCATTATGATGGTACCGGCAATAAAGGTCCTGATACCATAGACGTTGTGGGTGTAACTCCATACATCACCGGTTATGAAATAAATACCCTGGTTTTTGAAGACCGGTAATGCAGTATAGAAGATGAATCCTACAAAGAAGACCACGATGAGGGTGATGATGATGCTGCAGGTTAAAAAAAGCATTTTTGCTGCAGTATTGTACAGTTCTCTCTGACCGGACCTGTAAGAACCGGACCCGAAAATATCATTTATCAGAGCCCAGGCCGATTCCTTGTTCGCTACCTGTTCATATAATTCTCTGCTGTCCATGATAATCGTTTTGAAAATAAAAGGAGA
>JAFGCK010000149.1 GCA_016932675.1 Methanosarcinaceae archaeon
AATCGGAACCGGAATTGATGGATTTGACGAAATCGTGCAGGGCGGCCTGCTCGCTGAGCGCGTTTACATTGTTAGTGGTCCTCCCGGAAGCGGCAAGACCACATTCAGTGTGCAGTATCTTGCACATGGGGCAACACATGGGGAAGTCGGGCTTTATGTAAGTCTTGTAGAAAGTCCTCAGAACATAATCGATGACATGTCGAATTATACCATGAACGTCATTCCCCTGGTCAAAATGAACAAACTGCTTTTTGCAGATCTGGGACCACGGATGGAGTATGGTTTCATCGATGATCTCAATGACCAGATAACTCCTGGATATGAGGCAGGGAATTCTTCAGGAGAGCACGAGGCCCCATCCCCGGCAACGGTGTTCAGGGAAATTGCAGCCTATGTGGCTGAATACGATGTAAAGAGGCTTGTAATAGATTCCGTTTCTGCTATACGTTTCACCACAAAAGACCTTTCCCTGCAGGAAAAGGAAATGAGCCGTTTCATACGGAACCTTAAGAAACTTGGCTGTACTACGATACTTATTTGCGAGATGACCGATCCGACTGCATATTCTACAGAGCAGTTTGCGTCCCACGGTGTTATATTCCTGCACAATTTCCTTTATGACAAGACCATGACCCGTGCAATACAGGTCATAAAGATGAGAGGGACACGACATGACTGTAACCTGCGCAGTGTAAATTTCACTGAAAAAGGTATGTCTGTTGAAGGACTTCTTGAGTGAGGATGTGTGAATATGGTCAGGTTCTTCAAAAAGAAGAAGGAACAGGCACAGCTCACAAGATCGGAGGAAGAAGAGCTTGCCAGAAGCGCCTATAATCTTGGTTTTGAAGTAGGCTACCATAAACACTCGGAACTGGGGTGGGTAAGCGAACAGTACTCCATGCTGGAAGACCTTGCCAAAGAATCAGGCCTTGATGAACTTGTGAGTGAAAATTACAGGAAAGGAAAAGAAGACGGTATCAAGGCCAAGGAGAGGGATATCAATGCAGGTCTCTCAAAAAAAGATGCCGAAAAACAAAGGAGCAGGTCAGATACGTCATATGAGCGAACAATGGAAGGAGATATCGGGCAGAAGATCGAGGCGGGATATCAAAGCCATCGGGTGATCGATGATAATACGATAGTGTCCATTCAGCAACCCGGCATGACCGACCTGCCCAGTTCGACTTCCAGGCCAAAGGCCATTGACAGGCCTTCACAGATACGGGGTTTCAAACAACTGATCCCAAAAAACTGATATATTTATAATTCTATTTAAAAAATAGCTGAGGTAGTTATATGTTCAAAAAACTTCTTATCCTTTCTACATTCCTGGTTTTCTTTTTATGCTCCAATGCTATGGCTTATACGGTCGATGACATCGAATGGAACGATAAGGCAGATAAAAGTGCTACTCTTCACTGGGGAAACACTATAATATTGGATGATTATACGATCAGGGCAGAAGACTTCAATAAGGACGGTTTTGTAAGCATCAGCATTTCCAGGGACGGCCAGGTAAAAGACGCATCTCCTTTGAAGGTTGGAGACAGCCTGGAATATCGCGACACTGAATACGGTGAAGATATAAGGGTAACTGTCGATACGGTTAAGACAAACATCGATGAGTGGACAGGAAATATGGAGGACCCCACTGCAAAGGTGAATGTTTACAGGAGGGCAGTTCCCGAGATGGATATCAAGATCACTACTGAAGAGGATACCTACGATCCCAGGGACACAGCCTATAGATACATTGAAGCAACCATCGACATCAAAAATGCAGGGGATGCAAAGGCATTTGAAATGGATGTCGAGATAGATCCTGCCGGCATGGAACTGACTTCCGGGAAGCTCAAACATCACTTCATTTCCGTAGAAGAAGATGAAGTCCTGGAACCCATTGTTGTGAAGTTCGGGATTCCTGAGTACTGGGAAGAGACCGATATCGATCTCAACGTTACTACAAAATCCCTTGATATAAATGATGACATCAATCAGGACAGTGAAGAAAAGACCCTTACCATCGAACCTGTTGTCGAGCTTATTGTAACAAAGGTCATCACCGGGGAGATATATATGGATGAGGTCGCTCATGTTTCCGTGAGCATATGGAACAATGGTATCTATAGTGTTGACTCAGCAACGGTTACAAATTCTGTCCTTGGGGATATGGAATTACAGGACAGTATCAACCAGGAAACAACATTGTCCTTTTCTCCGGGCGAGACCAGGGCAAAGGTATTCGAATATACACTGCAGCCTGTTAAAACAGGTACATTCAAGGTTCCCAAAGCAACTGCAACTCTGACAGATCCCTATGGCGAGGTACATACCTACACATCTGAAACTCCCTCCGTTAAAATAACCGGACCCGATGTCGTCCTTACCAAAACGGTAAGTCCGGCGACTGTCAACCCGGGTGATGAGGTCACGGTAAAGGTAACCGTGGCAAATAAAGGTACGGTCAGGGTAAGTGTCACTGCTTCCGACACACTGCCGGATTCAGTCAGTTTTGTTAGCGGGGATCTCAATTTCAAGGAGGTTCTGGCCAAGGGCAAGACTCTCAGTTACTCCTATGTCGTCAAAACGAAGGAGGCAGGAGAGATAAGATTACCTGCAACGACCTCGACATTCATAGACTTCGAGGATTACAAGGGAGAGAAGATCTCCAATATGCCCGTGATCACTGTGATAGATCCCGAGGAAGCAAATGCCGAATTATCTGAGAATTCAGGTGATACATCTTCAGGCAGTTCTTCATCTTCTTCTTCATTATCTGAGGGTAGTGAGTATGTGGAAGAGGAAGAAAGGGTGCAGCCCGGTTTTGAAGGAACTACGCTGGTATTTGTCCTGCTCTGCTTATATGCTGTGTACGGACGCAGGAGAAGGCAGTAATCGCCATGAAGCAGTTGTTCCTGAAACTGACAATGGTACTTGTTGTCCTTGTGTGCCTGTGTTTTCATGCAGGCGCACGATCAACTACAGATGACGATATAGACTGGCTTGGGGCAGAGGAATTCACTCTTTACTGGGGAGAGGAGGTGAATGCAAGCGGATACATTATCACTGCTGAAGATTTTTCCCCTTCAAGGCCATCCGATGTGGATACAGATTATGTGATGTTGTCGGTCGTTTCCGAGTTTTCGGATTCATGGGGCACTGTCCTTGCCCTGAACAACTCGGATATATCGGACCACTATGTTTTTGAGGATCAGCTTAACATCACCGCACTGGAGATCATAACGGGCAATGATATCCCTGCACCCTACACCACCATTAGTGTTGCCATTGCAAACCAGTCGGTTCCCTTTACCACTGTTGTTAAAAAGATCGATGCGACAATAGATGTGCAGGAGCGCATCACAGATGAGATCTATATGGATGAGAGAGCACATGTCGAGTTCAGGATCGAGAACCTGAGGGACACAGTCCTGGAGTCTGTAGAACTGGTCACCCCGATCCCGAAGGAGTTCATACTCGATCCCGATGTAACTCTGCAACGGAATTTTTCCATACCTGCCTTTGGTCAGAGAACGATCAGCTATTCTCTGAAGGCCTTAAGACCCGGAACCTATAACTTTTCAGGTGCACAGGTCCTGGTCGGCCTGGGCGGACGAACCTACGCAAAGACACTCAATGATTCCCTGGTAACGGTACATGGCCCGTTCATAGATCTGACAAAGACCGTTTCTGCAGATTCTGTTGAGATCGGTACAGTGATCGATGTGGATATTGTCGTGGAGAACGAAGGCGACAGGGCGGCATATGTTTCAGTTTGCGATGAGATCCCGCTGGGAGCCGTACTGCTGTCTGGGGACACTTGCGAAACTAAAGTTTTACATCCTTCTGACCGCATGAACCTTACATATTCGATGCAAATGGATCTTGCAGGCAGTATTGTGATCCCTTCGGTAAAGGCAAAATTCGTTGATTCAAAGGAGTATGAAGGCACTGTCTACTCCAGACGTTCTCTGGTACATGTATCAGATCCATCCCGGAGTATCGAAGATGATCTGACCGTAGAAGGCCCTGTCATTCCTTCAGGAGACAGTTTGTTTCACACAAATGTTTCCGGTGAAGGTTTTTATGATGGGGATGGGCCACTTGGAACAGAACCTGATGAAGACCACGGGATCTTCCAGTTTGCATACGACCTGCTAAATTTGATAAAGGTCTTGCTGGCAGACATAAAATAAAAATAAGATAGGTTATAATGCCTTCGTATACAGAGATCTGTTCCCTGGAACACCTGTATTTGCTTTGGGTTCAATGTCTTAAAGGTAAGGATCCATATGAAAGAGCTGCCCAAATACAGTAAAAGTGAATCCCTGATCTTAACACATGGTGATTCTGACGGTGTATGTTCCGGTGCCATAGCTAAAAGTGCTTATCCGGATTCAGATCTTTATTTCACATCTCCGGTGGGTATACTCGATGAGCTGAAACTGGCGGATGGTTACAGGAATATTATAATCTGTGATATAGCAGTGGATGAGAGGGCATCTAATAAGCTCTATCAAAGGCTCACGGAACTTTCCGAGATCTCGCAGATCAGCTATATAGACCACCATCCACTTCCCGGTGATTGGCAGGATGTTGAATGGTTGCACAATGATCTGGATGTATGCGCGTCGGAGCTGACATATAAGGTATTTGAGAAACGTCTGAACCGGGATATGCGCAGGGTGGCCATCTATGGAGCTATTGGTGACTACTATGATAATACTCCGTCTGTGAGGCAGTGGCTGCATGACTGGGACAAGAGAAGCCTTTTCTACCAGGCAGGCACGCTTATCCAGGCCCTGATCTATATGGGACGCAATTATGATTTCAAGAGAAAGCTGCTCATCCCGCTCTCAAATGACGTTATACCTTCGGAGATCCCGGATGTGGCCCAGTTTGCAAAAGAAGGCTCGCACCTTGAGGAAAGGCTTCGTATCAGGGTGAAAAAACAGGTGAGAGCGCTCCACAACCTTGCTTACGTGATCGATCCCAAAGGCTATATGTCAAAATCAGCTATCTATGCTGCAGCCTATGGCAGGCGTAGTGTAGGAATTGCAGCCGAATACCGGTATAAGAAGCAGGCCTATGATATGAGCCTGCGTTCAAGGAATGATGGTGCTGACCTTAACCGGATGCTGCGGAAAATAGCGCCAAAGCATGGTGGTACTGGCGGAGGACATGCATCTGCAGCAGGTGCGAGGGTCCCCAGGGAAGCGTTCATGGAATTTCTGCACGAACTGGATGATGCCATTGGAAAGGAAGAGCACAAAAAAGTGAAGATTAATGGCAAAGAACAAGGATATTACTGAAGGCGCAGGTTTAGAGATCATATTTGTTGGCAGGTCAAATGTAGGTAAATCCTCACTCATAAGGCAGATCACCGGCCGGAAGGTCAAAGTGGGAAGACGTCCGGGCGTAACACTTATACCAACCCATATACGCCTGTCAGATCTTCTTATCACCGATATGCCGGGCTTTGGTTTTATGAGCGGTATCAAGGAACGCAAACAGGATATCGTCAAGGACAGGATAGTTCGTTATATCGAGCATAATACTGAACGCATCATGCTGGCGGTGATGGTAGTGGATGGTCCTGTTTTTGTGGAGGTCGCTGATCGATGGGAGTTCAGGCAGGAGATCCCTGTTGACATAGAGATGTTCGATTTTTTGAGGGATGTGGGAATTGATACCGTTCTTGCCGTGAACAAGACCGACCGGGTAAAGGAAGAAGGGCTGGACCCAATGGTCGATGGCATTACAGAGAAGCTTGGAATGCTGCCTCCATGGCGACAGTGGCTGGATATGGTCGCACCTGTAAGTGCAAAGAAAGGGCAGATAAAGCCACTGGTATCGATCATAAGGCAGCGTTTGCATGCTGCGAAAAGGGATGACCTGTTCAGGTATTTCTGATATCAGCGTACCCTGAAGCTGGCTCCAAGATCCCTGGCTATCTTTTCACATTTACCGATATCTATCCCCGTTCCTCCCACAACTGTCATCCGGGTCTCTATCCCGGCTTCTACCGCCTCTTTTGCGAAGCTGAGCATCGAAGAATAGGCATTTTTCAGGGAGGGTTTGCATATCTTCTCATACATTTCTTCAGACCCGGCATTAAGGCTTATCGAGACCGAGTCAAGACCCGCTTTCTTAAGTTCGGGAATAACGTCCATCTCAGGATACATGAGTTTTGCATGGCCGTTTGTGTCAAGCCTCACGCGAATGCCTCTCTCATGGAGCCACCGTGTGATCTCAAGCACTGTCTCAAGCCTGCAGGTAGGCTCCCCGAGGCCGGTGAATACCACTTCTTTATACTTTGTGAGATCTGTCTGCTCCAGTTCCCTGACGATATCCTCAGGGCCGGGTTCACGGGACAACCTGAGGTTATAACCGTAAACACCGTCCGAACATTCCCGGATGCAGAAATAGCAGTTGGCTGAACATCTGTTGGTTATGTTAAGATAAAGATTACCGTGGGCTTCGTAACAGATGGTGCCTCCGGAAAACCCGGATTCTGTGATCTCTTTGTCATTCGGCATTGCTATACTTCCTTGCAGAACTTCCGGTCCATATCCCTCTACTTATGATCCTGATATCGCCGGCATTATGGGGGTATTCTCTGAGAATATACATCTGTGCCATAAGGCCGGCTTCAAGTTTAACATCCTCCCTGGTATACCATTTTCCTTCATAGATATCTATCTGTTCCAGGGTCTGTGTATCAAGATCGTAGACCTCGCCATGGATCCGTGAAACCTTTTTTTCCTTTATTACACCGGGAAACAGGTCCAGGTCGAGCATGGCGAACTCTTCCAGTGTTCGGGTGCTGCGTATGAACTCTGAACTCTCTATGAGATGATGGCTTGAAAATCCCTTCTTCAGGGAACCATAGACAAATATGTACATTCAGTTCAGACCTACGTTAAGTTTTAACAGGCTTTTTTTGACGGCATCAGGCAACTGCCCGCACTGGATGGCCTTCATGTGTTCCGGTGATATCATCCTGATGGCAGCGCTCATCAGCCTGTCCGAGAGCATGAGCCTGTCCATTAGCTTTCTTGTATATACTGCAGTTTTTATTTCCAGTCCCATCTGCTCCCTCCAGCGCCTGTCATATTCTGTGAGCTTACATTTTCCCTCGAGATGGTCCGCTGCCGTCTCGCCTGCTATTTTGCCACCTACCATTGCAGTGGATATTCCGCCTCCGTTGGTGGCGATGATGTGTCCGGCTGCATCACCTGCGATGACCGTGTCCTTTGAGGCCGTGACCTTCGGGGCGCCGCCGACAGGGACAAGACCTGCAACTACAGACACGATGGATGCCCCCTCCAGCTTAGCGGCCGCAATGGGATGCCTGTACATGAACCTGTCCAGATAGTCCCTGGCGCACATCTGGTGCTCGAACATGGCCTCACGGATACCAACGCCTATGTTTGCGGTGTCATCGCCCTGGGAGATGATCCAGGCATAGCCTCCCGGTACGTAATCTTTCCCAAAGTACATTTCCACGGCTTCCCTGTCCACGTCCACTCCGCTCAGTTCGTACTCGAATGCGGTTCCCGTACCCATGGGATCGGCATCCCTTAGCATATTATTGGCTTTTGCAACAATCGAGTTCGGACCATCAGCTCCGATAATGACCCTGGCCCTGACCGGGAACTCCCCGAATGCCCCGTCCATGAGTATCCCGGTGCCATTGATCTCGGTCACATTTGTCCCGATAAGTATCTGCGCGCCGGCCTTTCCCGCAAGTCTGGCCAGGTGTTTATCGAATCGTCTTCTGTCCAGTGCATCGGCGTCGACGTGGAATCCTTTTGAAGAGCCATCAGGTGCAATGAAACGCTGGTAGGATGTACTGGTGTGGATGCATGAGGGGGGTATATTTTCAAGGGTATATGGGAGTTCGGCAGCTGGGACCAGTTCCCTGAGGGTCCTGTAGTGTGGAAGGAAACCCCCGCACTGGAGGGGAGTTCCAATATCTTTTTTCTTATCCACGAGGAGTACGGACATGCCTCTCTCTGCTGCATACATTGCTGCCGTGGAACCAGCGGGTCCTGCTCCAACTACTATTATATCGTAGGAATCATCCGGTATCATGTCAGGTAAGTTGTTAGCTTAAGAGTGCAAAGTGCTCGACAATCCTTTCATGCATTTAGTCACATAATTTTTCAGGAAATGTGTGATCTTAATGCTGACCGTTCTATGCATTACGCTTATCACAAACCACATTCTATTAGATATATCTAACTATCATTGCATCTGTTCGGTGAGAAACATATGGTACACGAACATTGGAACAATGTGTGGATAATTCGTGCAGGCCGCTCAAAGGATCGTGAAAAGCTCTTTCTTGAGAAGGGGGTGATCTCCCTTGACCTGGGTCTTTATCTTCTGGACCATTTTGGCGGGAACCTGGATGAGTTCAGGAACCTTTCCCATGGCTTCAAGCAATACCACTTCCTGGGTGAGAAGTACAGGGATTTTGACCGCAGGTTCCGCAAGGAGTTCGATGACGCGGTAAAGAAATTCGACTATTCAGAAGAGGGACAGCGCTCCGAGGTTGTTAAGAAGATGAGAAGCCTGAACCGCAAGCTTAAGGATTTCGATGAGGAAATGAAGCAGTTCTCAGCAACCATGCAGAAGTTCGATGAATTCGAGAAGCAGGAGTTCATCAAGGAAATGATCACCACAAAGCTGGCAACACTCGATCCGGCAATTCTTGATCGGTGGGCTGGTGAGATATTCAATTTCGTAAGTGTTATGAGGCTGCATGATACCGTCGTGCTTCCTGTTGAAAGTGAAGGAATTGCTTTTATAGGTAAAGTGCGGGAGAATTACAGGTACAGGGAAGGCTTTGGCGACCTGAGCCATTACAGGCGGATCATCTGGTCGGATGACAGGGTTCCCTTTTCGGATCTTTGCCCCGGGTTCACTGAAATGCTTGATCCCGGCTCATATCTTATCCTTGTGGAGGGCGAGTGCAGGGATTCAATACTTGAGGTAGCCTCACAAGTATACTTCTGATCGTTCTTCAATGGCAAAAGGTTCTTAAAGAAATATGAGTATAGCGTGCAGGTAATTCCACTCATAGATAATGACAGATTAACGAGTTGATCTATTTGGCAATTGAGAAAGGCGATTTCATTAAGATACAGTATATAGGAAAGTTTGACGATGGTATGATCTTTGATACTACTGACGAGCAGCTGGCAAAGGAGAATGGCATATACAATCCACGCGGCGTTTATGGCGGGGATGTTGTGGTCGTTGGCTCCGGCCAGACCATCAAGGGTCTTGATGAGGATTTCGAAGGCAAGGAAGCAGGTTACTCTGGTTCCCTGAAAGTCCCTCCTGAGAAGGCTTTTGGAGTACGTAATCCTGCTCTTGTGGAAACCGTATCAGTTACCAGGCTCAAAGACCAGCTGCAGGACAAGAAACCCCATCCGGGCATGCCTGTAGAGGTCAACGGAAAGCGTGGTGTCATATCCCAGGTTATCGGACGCAGGGTACGTGTTGATTTCAACCATGCTCTTGCGGGCAAGGAAGTCGAGTACGAGTACACCATAGAAGAGGTGCTCGATGACAATGCAGAGAAGGTAAAGGGCCTTATTGCACTCTACACAGGCATTGAAGATATCGGGACCGAGATCACAGACGAACTTATCAGGATCGTTGTTCCTATCGAGCTTAGCTTTAATCAGAGGTGGCTCGTGACAAAGATGAACATAGCCAATGAACTCATTGACAGGCTTGGCATTCCCAACCTTGAATTCGTTGAGAAGCATCCGTACGTGCCACGTGAGATAGGAGCAGAGGATATAGTAGAAGTACCTTCTGAAGAGTCCTCCGGGGCAGATGCTCCTGAAGCAGCCATAGCTGAAGAGAGCGAGGAATGATCTCCTCGCTCTCCAAGCACTTTTCCAATCACTCACATCGTTTCTGAGTCAATTCTGAGTCAAAAACCTTATATCCGAGCGTGCTGTTTAGGTAAATCTATCCTACATGCTGAGGTAGCCAAGAGGCCTACGGCGCCGGTCTTGAAAACCGGTAGTGCTAACGCGCTGCGGGAGTTCGAATCTCCCCCTCAGCGTTAAAATAGCAGTTCATAGCCCCACACTTTCACCCTGCTTACAAAAGTCCATAATATATGGAAGTGGAAGTGTGAATCATGGAATTGTATGATTACAAAAAGAAGATAGATGCTGCTGAAAATCTTATTTTGAATTCGCCTTACTCTGAAAAGAACAAAGAACTGATATTGGAGTTTGTAAATGTCCTCTATGCAGAAGGCATATCAAATGCACGTGTTCTGAAGTATCTTAGTTCTCTTCATCTTCTCTCAAAGTGGTTCAATAAACCTTTTCCAGAGATTACCAAAACTGATGTTTATAAGTTGGTAGCTGATTTGGAGAGATCCGATCGTAGTGTTTGGACTAAAAGGGACTATCGTGTTACTATAAAAAAGTTCTTTAGATGGATGAATAGCGGGAAGGATCCAGAAATTACTGCGTGGATATCTACAAACGTCAAGCGAAAAGACCGCAAAATGCCTGAAGAATTGCTTACTGAAGAAGAGGTCAAGAAAATGCTAGAGGCTGCAGAGCATCCAAGAGATGCTGCACTTGTGGCTACCTGGTATGATTCTGGGGGACGAGTAGGTGAAAACGGTACGCGTCTTATAAAGCACATTGGATTTGATCAGTATGGTTCCTATGAGATAGTTAAAGGTAAAACAGGGATGCGTAGAATCAGATTGGTCATGTCTACTCCATATATTGCAGCATGGTTGGCAATCCATCCTCAGAAAGAGAATCCTGAAGCTCCTTTGTGGGTAAACGTCGGTAGACATTCACACGGAGAGCCAATGAAATATGATGCTATTCGGATGGTTTTCAAGAGATTAGCTACAAAATCAGGGATTAAAAAGCGTGTATATCCTCATCTTTTTAGGCATACAAGAGCCACAGAATTAGCAAACCATCTCACTCAGGCACAAATGGAATCCCATCTTGGATGGATACATGGCTCGGACATGCCTGGAACTTATATTCATTTATCTGGTCAACAGGTGGACGATGCTATACTAAGTATATATGGATTGGTTAAAGATGAAGATAGAAAACCGATACTTACTTCTGTGAAATGCCCAAGATGCAGGATCATGAACGGGCCAACATCTGATTTCTGCAGTAGTTGTGGAATGGCCCTTAATGCATCTGCAGCAACAAATATCGATGATATGCAGCAGTTAGGTATGCAGTTGCTTCTTGAGATTGGTGCAAAGGATCCAAAGGATGTCCAGGAATTGCAGGGATATCTTGTAAAACTGAAAGAGGTATTATCTGAAAACGATTCCAGTTCAATAAGTGACGAGTGAATCAACATGAGCCACCGACTTGCAGAGTGGAGCTTTCCAGAAATGCAGATCCTGGTTCGGCACTTCTCCTGCAGTGGCATCCAGTATCTCCGGGCTTCCATACTCTGAGAGCGACAGGTTCGTGGTCTTGCCTGATATCTGTAATATCAGGTGCCGCTTGTCGTACTTAGCCTCCTTGACAAATATCTGGTAGAAACCTGTGTCCGGATTCACCGCTCCCATCGTATCCCTGCCAAACACCCAGGTACTTTCCATCACCACTTTTACACCGTTCAGGATTATTTCATCATCCTGATCCCGCACATAGCCTGACATCACTATTCCGACTACTGCCTCCGACCATGATGTACCCAGCGGTAGCAGCCTGAGCCAGTTTCCTATGAACTGCATCACCTCTATCGAAGTGAACGCGGGCGTGTACCTGCCATCAGATTCAAAGAATATCTTGAACTTGTAAAATTTCCCCACATATCCATTTGTATCTACTGGCTGCGGGCCACCTGTAAAGTAGCTTCCTGAAGTACCGTCCGGCCCTATCCAGCCCGTCCCTGCTCCTCCCCATGTGTCGTCAATGTCCGTCTGTACCTTTACTGCAGTTCCTTCTGTGCCGAGCGTCCATTTCAGATCTAACTGCTGCAGTTCCTCTATATGCTCCTCCCCTCCACGCCAGGGTTGCGCTATATAGCCAGTTAGCGGGTACCTTGTTATCTTGATGTTGCTTACCTTGATGTAGTTATCAAATACTGACGGCGATGTATAGTTCGCCTTGCAGCGGAGCCTGAACTCCCACCTGGTCGTGGTCATTGCTACTACCTGGCCTGTACCGGATGCCGTGCCGTTCTTCGACCATTTTACCGTGCCTTCAGCGTCCACCAGCTCCAGTATAAAATAAGTTCCGTTTATTTTTACATCGTAATCGAACTCCAGTGACGTAAAGCCAGACACGTCCCAGATGAATGAATGCCTCTCATACTCCGTATCTATCTTATGGAATGCAGTGCTTGCTGGTAGCGTTATTGACAGCTCCTTGCCTCCTGCATCTATAACCGCACTGCACGCCAGGAACCCGGAGTCGCTGTCGATCTCTGTTGCGTAATTTGGCTCAATTGTCTGAGCCTTGAGCTGATAGGTGTTGCTCACAAACTCCACGTTGCTGTAGCTGCACCCGTAAATAAAGTCGGTTGCATCGTATAGCTCGAACAGCCACTTCCCGTAGTTCAGCGCCAGCATCTGCTCGTTGTCCGTTATATGGGTATGCACCTGCGATATTATTAATGCCAGCTCTGCAAATGTAGCGGGCGCTGTAAGGTTATTCCCTGACTCTGGTAGCGAGGCATGACCGTATTTCGTGAGACATCCCAGAGCCAGTGGTACCTGGCTACCGTCTATCACCGTATCCAGTGTTTTTGGTACCACATCTGCGAAGTTCAGCAGCTTTATTTTATTATAAATATAAAACGTGTACTCCAGTGCATCAAATTCCGGCGTGTATCTGCCATCTGATGTCAGATATACCTTCGTGTGCCAGTAGGAACCATTATAGGCTCCTGTATAGATGACATTGCCTCCCAGCGAATAATACGTGGCGGAAGTTCCGCCAGGGCCTACAAACCCTGTTGTCGATGCCAGCGAGTCTCCCACGTCCATATGCGCCCGGATGTTCGTACCTGCAATTCCCAGTGTGCCTATGATCCTTAACAGGGATAGCTGCTTCATATAATCCCTGTATTTGTAATCTGTCTGTGTGATGTAGCCCGATGTCTTGTACCTGTCCAGTTTCAGGTTGCTTATCTTGGCATACTGTGTCCAGGGCGGTGCCGGGCTGGTATAGTTTGCCTTGCAGCGCACCCTGAATACGCAATAATCGTCTATGAAGGTCACTACCTGTCCTGTGCCCGATGCCGTACCCGCCTTGCTCCACTTCACCGTGCCAGTTGAATCCACCAGCTCCAGTATGAAATAGGTCGAGTTAAGAACCACGCTGTAATCGAATGTCAGCTTGTAGAAGCCAGAAGCGATTATCTCAAACCCGTGATTCTGGTAATTCGTATCGATTGCCTGGAACGACGTCTCCGTAGACAGATCCATCCTCATTGACATTGTGCTGTTGTCCAGAACGCTCGTGCAGCTCAGGAACCCGTCATCCTCATCCACATGTGCCGGGTTCTCCGGATATATGTCGATCTGCTCGGTTGCCAGCGTGATTTTGCTGCCATCGCTCACCACATT
>JAFGCK010000150.1 GCA_016932675.1 Methanosarcinaceae archaeon
AGAGTAAGATTGACAATGAGGAGTGGGTAGTCGTAACCCTCTGGAGACCACACTGGAGCTTTGCCCGTATAGAGGGCCTGAAGTTCCTTGATGATCCAAAGGGCATCTATGGAGGAAGTGATGATCTTATCATTCTCACAAGAACAGGTTTTGATGAGGATCATCCGGAATTCTATCAGCTTATCCAGAACTTTGAGATGGACCTCTCTGAGATAGAATCAATAATGATCTCTATCGACCAGGGCATGACAGCAGAAGAAGCTGCAGCTGACTGGCTTGAAGAGAATCCTGAAAAGATAGACGAAGTACTTGGTACCCGGTGAGGACGCTTTTCTCACTGCATTCTTTTTTTTACACCTTCAAACTTTTAGCGAAGGCTTACGGCCAATCTTTTACCAGCTTCGAACGCTTTTTTTAGAACACCGGTATCCTTTGACACAGATCCCCTATCAAAATAGCCGGTAAACGGGAGTTTTGCGGTCACCTCATAACCCAGGGCATCAAGGGGCATTTCAAGGGCTTCGAGTGCAAATCCCATGTCCCTGACATCTGCCTGCTCACAGACAGAAAAAACGATCGCTTTGCGTCCCTGGTTTGCAAGTTTGCTTGAATAATGCCTAGGACGGTCATCTGTGAAATTGTAGTATGGATACAATCTGTCTATGAAGGATTTCATAGACGAAGTTATGTTGTAGTTATAGGTGGGAGATCCGACTATAAGGCCTTTTGAGGTCTGGATCTCAGGATAAAGAACTTGCATCCCATCGTGAAATTG
The DNA here is from genome assembly GCA_016932675.1 of Methanosarcinaceae archaeon. Taxonomy (GTDB): domain Archaea; phylum Halobacteriota; class Methanosarcinia; order Methanosarcinales; family Methanosarcinaceae; genus Methanolobus. Next base: position 776 of record JAFGCK010000150.1, read on the forward strand.
CATACAGGTTCCATCCTTTCTGCAGGATTCACAACCAATGCATGCCTCGATCGAATAATCCCTCAACAGGACTTTCTTTGTTTCGGCCCCTGCAGATTCCGCTCCTTTTAAGAATTCATCAAGCAGGATATCGGTGTTCCCGTTTTTCCGGGGGCTTCCTCCAATCCCAAGAATTTTTGTTTTATTCATCTTATATCCCTTCCACAAAATTCACTTCCGGAAAACAGCAGTGTAATGTGGCCAGCGGAAATAACTTCCATGTACACCAGAGATCTTTGACAGGCCTGCTTTGTTCATATACCGGTCAACTTCTGCAGCCAGCATACCATGGTCTTTCCTCGTAGGCTCCCTGATATAGATATGTCCATTTTTTATAAGCTTGCCTGCAAGAGCATCTATGACTTGCTGTCTGTTATTTTCAGGGATGTCATGAAGGACAAAATGAATGAATACAGAATCAAAATAATTGTCAGGAAGATCTGCATATTCTATTTTTTTGCAGATATATTCTACATTAGAGAATTCTTTCATTCTTTTTTTTGCTTTTTCAAGCCAGAAATCAGATGTGTCAAGGCAGACAAGACTGCCGTTTGGAACTTCTTTTGCTATGTGTTTTGAAAACGACCCACCTCCACATCCGAAATCAAGAGCTTTTTCGTCAGACCTTAGGTGCAGTCCGCGAATATATTTCCTGTACCGGGAACTGCCAAGACGGTTCCAGAGCCATTCCATTCTCATCTCTTCAAAAAATCCGGGATTTTCAAAACTCATAAGATATAATCAATTGTTCATTCCATTAGTTATTTACTATCATCCCCTAAATGTCATGTACCTCCACAGGGACGGATGATCACAGGTATAGGAAGTACTTCGACCGGTCAAAATTCATGTCATTTCAAATAAGTAATAATGTTCAGTAATTTAAATTCCAAAAACATATTGTATTTAAAACCAATTAACTATTGTAGACCAGTAAACAAAGAAATCCAATTACCCGTGTTACTTTCCATAAATTTTCCAACAATAAAGAAGGTTGTTAGAAAATGATATCTAATGAAAAATCCAATGATTTTGCCTGCATTAAGATATGTTCAGGATCCACGCCCGATAAACTGGAACAAATCGCATTCGCAGTACATTCCCTTTGTGGTATACCAACAACCATCCGCAGTATCGATTGCAAGGGGCTCAGGTTGGAGCGGGGGAAGATAGTGGACAGTGAATACACCGGACCGATCCTTGAAGAAGTCATAAAGACGAACAGACTTATCAGGACCAGGCCGACAGAAGGTGTATATAAGGGGAAGTGCGTTGTAGTTGCTCCTCTCAGGAACGATGCCGGAGAAGCCATTGGAGCTCTGGGTGTTGTAGACATTGTAGCAGCCCTCGATATTTACACAGTGTTCAGTGAATACCCTGAGATAATTGACGAAGTGGAAGAAGCCAGAAAAAAACAAAAATGTGATCTGCTGTAAGGCGTGGAAATATCTAAGCTTCGCTCATGGGAAAAACGCAATTTGCCTATTGCAGGTATTCTTGAACTTGCAGGTGGTTTTAAGGAGAAGCTGAAATGAAAAAAGTTTGTAAGGATATTTTTAATTGTTTTTTTGGCGATCAGACCATTTGAATATCATATCTGCCGCTCCGCCGAAGAACAATGCGTTCTATGTGGGCAGAGCACTTTTTCAAATCTACAGGAACACCACCTCCTGAAAATATTGACTGTTCTCAGAATGCGGGACCTCTGTAGAACCAGGAATACCGGAAAAAATATTAATGGAACAGTCATCAATTCTATCTGGGATACAGAATGGAAAGGATTAGAAAAAGGGATGGCAGGATCGTAGCCTTTGATGCTGCAAAGATCAGTTCAGCAATAAAAAAGGCCTTCCTGGCTGTGGGAGAAAAGAACGGTGGGCAAATTGAGAAAATATCTGAGCAGACGGTTGCAGCCATTGACCATCGGTTCAGGGACCTGATACCTGGTGTGGAGGATGTACAGGACATCGTCGAGGAAAACCTGATCAGAAACGGTTATGCCAGAGTGGCCAAGGCCTACATATTGTACCGGCAGAAAAGAGCTGAGTTCAGGGAGACAAAGAAGCTTTTTAGAGTAAATGAAGATGACCTGAAGCTTAGCGTAAATGCTATCCGGGTGCTGGAGAGGCGCTATCTGCTGAAGGACGGTGAGGGCAATATCACAGAGAATCCCGCTGCCATGTTCAGGAGAGTGGCCAGGGCCGTGGCCTCGGTCGACAGGGTATATGGGGAGGATGCAGAGAAGACAGAAGAAGAGTTCTACAGGATAATGGCAAACCTGGAATTTTTACCTAACTCGCCGACACTTATGAACGCAGGTACTGAACTTGGTCAGCTGAGCGCATGTTTCGTACTGCCTGTAGAGGATTCCCTGAAGGGTATCTTCGAAGCCCTGGGAAACATGGCCCTGATACACCAGTCCGGAGGTGGGACCGGTTTCTCCTTCTCTGAGATAAGGCCTGCAGGGGATGTGGTCAGGTCTACCAAAGGTGTGGCCTCGGGGCCAGTGTCCTTTATGAGTATCTTCGACAGGGCTACCGAAGTAATTAAGCAGGGAGGGAAGAGAAGAGGAGCGAATATGGGCGTCCTGAGGGTCGACCATCCTGATATAATAGAGTTCATTACATCCAAGGAAAAAGAAGGATTCCTGGAAAATTTCAACATATCCGTGGGAGTTACCGATGAGTTCATGGCTGCAGTGGAACGTGACATGCAATACGATCTTATTAACCCCAGGACTGGAGAAAGCACGGGGAAACTCCGGGCAAAGGAAGTTTTTGATCTGATAGTTACCATGGCATGGCGCACCGGTGACCCGGGTCTGGTCTTTTTGGACGAGATGAACCGAAAACACCCTGTTTCTCATATCGGCAGTATTGAAAGTACCAATCCTTGCGGAGAAGTACCTCTGCTACCCTACGAATCCTGCAACCTCGGTTCCATCAATGTTTCCAGGATGGTAGAGGACGGTGAGATCAACTGGTTGAAGCTTGGTGAGACCATACGATCAGGTGTGCATTTCCTGGACAATGTGATAGATTCCAATAACTACCCCCTGCAGGAGACTGAAAGCATTTCAAAGAACAACCGCAAGATAGGACTAGGCATCATGGGCTTTGCTGAGATGCTGGCCATGCTCGCAATACCCTACGATTCGAAGGAAGCAATAAGGACTGCCGAAAAGATAATGAGGTTCATAAGGGAAGAGTCCATAAAGGAATCCATGGAGCTTGGCCAAAGACGGGGGTCCTTCCCTAACTTCAGAGGCAGTATGCTGGAAAATGACTATAGGACCATGCGCAATGCCACTGTCAATACAATAGCCCCCACAGGGACCATAAGCATTATCGCCAATACAAGTTCAGGCATAGAGCCCATCTTTGCCTTATCCTTTGCAAGAAATATAATGGGAACGCAGTTGCTTGAAGTGAACTCCGTGTTCGAGAGGATCGCAAGGGACAGAGGATTCTACAGTGCAGATACCATGATAGAGATCGCCAGAACAGGTTCCATCAGGGATATACCTGATATACCCGATGACATCAGGCGCATATTCTCTACATCTCTGGACATTGCTCCCCAATGGCATGTAAGGATGCAGGCAGCTTTCCAGAAATACGTTGACAATGCAGTTTCCAAGACTGTAAACCTGCCATCCGGTGCCACGGTGGAGGACGTGAGGAAGATATATATGATGGCATATGATCTCAAATGCAAAGGGATCACGGTCTACCGCTACGGAAGCAAGACAAGACAGGTACTGGTTATAGACGGCATGAGAAAAGAGGAAGAAGGAATCGTGGCAGACCCGGAATTCTGCGGAGGCACCTATTTTGGAGATTGCCCCCTGTAAAATGGTTCTTCGATAGAAACTATTATTAAATACATCGAGACCAATACTTAAAAGAAAAGCAGGAGGTTGGAGATATACCAAGGATCGAACCCTTTGAAAAGCATACATCCAGATACGAGGACTGGTTCACGAAGAACAGGCTTGTCTACGAATCTGAACTCAAGGCTCTGAGAACAAGTATGCCGCAATCTGCAAGAAGCCTGGAAATAGGTGTAGGGTCTGGAAAGTTTGCAGTTCCTTTAGGTATTCAGTATGGTGTAGACCCTTCACCCCGGATGATACATATTGCCCTCAGAAGAGGTATCCAGGCGGTCTATGGTGTGGCTGAAAAGCTTCCTTTCAGAGATTCCTGTTTTGACCTTGTATTGATGGTCACTACTATCTGTTTCCTGGACGATGCCATATCTGCATTCCGGGAGATTTACAGGATACTAAGTCCGGGTGGTTCATTTATCACAGGTTTCATTGATAAGAATACACCTCTGGGCAGGGTATATCAGGAAAAAAAGATGCATAATGTGTTCTATCAGCTTGCTACTTTCTATTCTGTAGAGGAGGTCGTATCCCTGCTCAAAGACACGGGTTTTGAAGATTTCCATTTCAACCAGACGATCCTTAGCGATCTTAGCGATATAAAGGATCCTGAACCTGTAATGCGTGGTTATGGAAAAGGGGCTTTTGTGGTAATCAGAACCATAAAGCCATAGCCCTTTACGGTGTCATTCTTGAAACGCGGATTGCGGCCTTGTATGGGATCAATACAGGCAGCAACGATTTATCCAGATGCCTGCAAGGATCTCTCTTGCATCGCATTCATCTTCGAAAATGTTTACCATATCCAGTATTTATTGAGTTGAAATGGTTAACTCCAAAAAGCAAATATATATATTCTATAGAAGAGCATCAGTATTAATCAGAAAAAAGCAATTAAACCTAAAATCGAAAACCAGGAGGAGTGGGATAAATGAAATTGTTAGAAGTAATTGTAGTTTTAATTATTGCAACAGGTTTGCTTATGTCAGGCTGTGCAGAGCAACCGCCGGCAGAAGAAGAAGAAATGAACATTGTAGAGACAGCAGAGGCTGCTGGTTCATTTGATACCCTGGTGACCGCACTTCAGGCAGCAGGACTTGATGAAACCCTAAG
>JAFGCK010000001.1 GCA_016932675.1 Methanosarcinaceae archaeon
ATTCTCTATCTCCTCATAGAGCATGGGGATCACTACAACAGCAGGCCTGATGTATGACAGTTCATGCAGGTGCTGTGCTATCCTCTCAGTATCGCTGTAGAAATTGTGTATCGTTGTGATCTTTTCCTGGTAAAAGTCCATTATCATCCCACCCTTATCAATATAATTTGAATCCTTTTATGTTGATGTAAGTAATACTGTTGTCAAAGGACATAAAAGATACCTCTTTCCCTGAGCCGGGCAGAACAATGACTATATAAGTTGACGCGTTCATTACAATCAAAGCAAGACAGACAGGATTTAGCTAACATGACCCAATATGGTAAAGTATATCTGGTTGGCTCCGGGCCCGGGGATCCCGAGCTTATGACACTGAAAGCCCGCAGGTTGATCGATTCTGTTGATGTTGTGGTCTATGACCAGCTTCCGGGAAAGGCAATAATCGATTCCATCCCGGCCGGTACGGAGAAGATCGATGCCGGAAAGTATGCAGGTGATCACACCCTGGTACAGAATGAGATCAATGCACTTATAATCGGGAAGGCAAAGGAGGGTAAGAGTGTGGTCCGCCTGAAGGGAGGGGACCCTTACATGTTCGGGCGTGGTGGCGAGGAAGCTCAGGAACTCATCAAAGCCGGGATCGAGTTCGAAGTGGTCCCGGGCATCACATCGGCAATCGCTGTGCCTGCATATGCCGGCATACCCATAACTCACAGGGACCATGCTTCCATGGTAACTTTCGTTACTGGCCATGAGGACCCTACAAAGGAAGAGAGCGCCCTTGACTGGGAGATCCTTGCGGGGTTCGAAGGCACGCTGGTGATATTCATGGGTGTCAGGATGCTTGAACGAAATGTCAGTGAGCTCATGAAATACGGCAAGGATCCGATGACCCCGGTTGCACTTATCGAAAGAGGCACCCGTCCTGACCAGAGGGTCACGGTGGGAGTACTTGGGAATATTGCAGCCCTTGCAAGGGAAAGGGGCGTTAAGGCACCTGCAATCACCGTTATAGGTGATGTCGTGAAGCTTCAGGCAGAACTTGGTGAGCAGATAATACCGGATCCTGAGTGAGGTGTGCTTATGACTGGACAGCATGGAAAACCAAAGGTGGCCATAATGAGGCCTGAAAGGTACATGAATGAATCAAAAGAGCTGGCCGAGTCCATGGGTTTTGAGGCGGTCATGGTGCCCATGGTCGAGATCGCTGAGATGAAAGATGACGGATTTGACGGATTTCTGGAAAGAGTGATCGCAGGCAGGTCAGATTACGTTATTTTCACCAGTGCCAATGGCATAGACTTCACCCTGAAAAAAATTCCTCTGAAATTAAGGGAGATGTTCATAACAGCCCTCAATTCCACAAATGTGGTGGCAATAGGTCCTACCACCCGCAAGGCCCTGGAAGAGCTTGACATAACGGTCATGGGAATGCCTGGTGTATACAGCTCAGAGGGCATTGTAGATTACCTGTGCTCTGATGTGGCCGGCAGGACAATAGATACCGCCAGAAGCTTCTATGGCTCTACACTGCTGATAGAAGGCCTGCGCAGATGCGGTGCCACGGTCTACGAGACCAATGTCTATACCCTGAAAAAGCCGGAAGGCAAAGAACAGGATATGCTCATTGATGCCACCCTGAAGGGAGAAATAGCGGTCTTTGCCTTTACAAGTTCCATGATGGTCCGCAATTTCTTCGAACATGCAAGATCCCGCGGCAAGGAGGAAGAGGCAGTTTCAGTATTGAACAGGTCTCTTGTGGCTGCAATAGGAGGGCCGACCGCCAGGACCCTGGAGGAATATGGTGTGAATGTGTCCGTTATTCCCGGAAAGTTCACTTTCAGGGATGTGTTGAAAAAGGTTCATGAACAACTTTCCTGAACTTCTCTTATCTGTATTTCCTTTTCCCGGGCAAAACCGCATTAAAAATATTGAAATGTGTACCACAGATATAATATAGTATTACCATATAGGTGGTCGCATATCACACAGAAGATTCACTTATGTCATTTAATTCAGGGGGCACTCATCATGATAGGTATTTCAAAACTATATTGCAGGACCGTGGAACCCTCTGACGCACTGCGCTACGGGCGTGATTCAAAAAGGCTTCCCCCCCACCTGCTCCAGTTCTCAAAAGATAAGATACCAGTTGTCGTATGGAACGTAACCCAGCGCTGTAACCTCCGCTGTGTCCACTGCTATGCTCATTCCAGGGATATTGAATACAGGAATGAGCTGACGACCGAAGAGGGGAAGGGGCTTATCGAGGATCTTGCAGAATTCGGAACACCTGTTATTCTCTTTTCAGGCGGTGAACCCCTGATGCGCAGGGACCTTACTGAACTTGCCGCATATGCAACCTCAAAGGGTATCCGTGCTGTCATTTCCACCAATGGCACCCTGATCACAGAGCAAAAGGCCCTCGAACTTAAGGAGATCGGCCTTTCATACGTGGGTATATCCCTGGATGGGATGAGAGAGACGAACGACAGGTTCAGAGGCGTGGAAGGGGCTTTTGATAAGGCCCTTCAGGGACTGCACAACAGCCAGGCCGCCGGCATCAAGGTAGGGCTGCGTTTCACCATTAACAAACATAATGTAAATGATATCCCTGCCATATTCGACCTGCTTGAAAAAGAAAATATTCCCCGAATATGTTTCTATCATCTGGTCTATGCAGGCAGGGGTTCTGATATGCGGGATGCCGACCTCTCACTTGAAGAATCCCGCAGAACGGTGGACATGATCATTGAACGGACAGTGGATCTCCATTCCAGGGGTAAGAATGTAGAGGTGCTGACAGTTGACAACCACTGTGATGGACCCTACATATACCTGCGCCTGCTGAAGGAGGACCCTGAACGTGCAGCGGAGGTCCTTGAACTGCTCCGGATGAACCGCGGCAATTCCACAGGTATAGGCATAGGATGCGTATCATGGGATGGCTCCGTTCACCCCGACCAGTTCTGGAGGCATTACACTTTTGGTAACATCCGGGATCGCAGGTTCAGTGAGATATGGGCCGATATCTCTGACCCGCTCATGGAAGGTCTGAAGGATCGCAAACCTCTCATCAAGGACAATGCTGACAGGTGTGCCAGATGTAAATGGTTCGATATCTGCAATGGAAACTTTCGTGTAAGGGCGGAATCTGTGTATGGTAACATATGGGCTGATGATCCGGCCTGTTATCTGACCGACGAGGAGATAGGCTATGACGATCCAGAATAAGCCTTCCTTTATTCCTGTTTTTATGTTTACATGTAAGGTGCCATGTAATCCAGGTATATGTATGTCAGCAAACCGGCTATGATCGCAAGTAGTGTCAGCTTAATAGCAAGCTGTACCAGCATAGCTTCACCTTCTTGTCAAACTTCTTTATTTAATTCAGGTTTTATATGTCAATCGAGGCGTGTACACCTATAAAAGAGATATGGCAGGAATATTGCCATATTGAAAAAAGTCCTGTTCAAAGCTCGATGCAGTTCTGCCATACACCGTGTATGTTACAGTATTCAAGTGCACAGAAAGCCTTGAAGTCATCGAGCTTGTTCACATGGAAGGTTGCGATCGGGTCAGTGCGGACAGGCTCGAAGTCCATCCTTCCGAAATCAACAGTCCTGCCTTCTTTTGTAATACCGTAGAGTTCCACCCACTCTATGTGATGTTCGACCGTGTTGGGATGAGGAACTTCCTTTCCCACAACAACACGTACAAAGTCAGTCTTTGCCTGGCCATGTCCCCTGATAATCTCTATTTCAGGAACATGCTTCTCTTTTCCCTCTTCGTCCTTTCCCTGAAGTATTTCTCCGAAATTCATATCTTATTCGCTCCTGGATCTCATTCTTATGCTGAAGGTCCGGCAAAAGCCATTGCTGCCATGTCTCCGTCAGGCATGAAAGGTCATTACCTTCGTTGCCGAACATTTTCAACTTTAATATGATCTTGTTATCGTTGCTTTCCCCTTTAATCTGTCCCGTTAAGAACCACTGCAGGAATATCTGAGTGGCATAATCCTTTTCCTCATTGGCAAGGTCTGCAATCCCTGTACCGATCCTGCGATGAACTGCCCGTGCTTAAGCGCAGCCCCGAACATCTCCAGCATGGCCCCATACTCAGATGGCGGTTTTCCGATAACTCCGATCATTACCCTTTCTCCCTGTTCCTGAAGGTAGTCGTATATCTTCACGGCACGTTTCATTTGTAGTAGTTTGTCCCACGGATCTACCGTTCATCCTGTGCTGATATCAGTTCAGATACCCCTTTTTTCCATTGAGGAGGTTTATATAAAGTGTTTTCGGTATCTGACTTTATTGCAGAAGTTCCAGTCTTTCGTATTCTGTCGATCATTTGTAGCCGGATCTGTAACGTTAATACAGGATTGTGCAAAGCTCAAAACATGGGCACAAAGCCTGTCAGGGAACGTTTGTCTTCTTTACAGAGGGATCTTTTCTGATAAGCGTGGAAATAAAGGAACGTTTCAAATCCTGCAGGTCATTGCTTCATTTATCTTTTAGTATCCTGCTAGCTAAATGATTGCCGGCGTGCAACCATATGTTTAAATAATCTCAGACCACTGTATGATAAAAAACACTAGCACAATGTAATATTTATCGGAGAGTTCCAATGACGGTCCCCAAAGAATACTTTCCTCACGAGATCGAGCCAAAATGGAAAAAAGCATGGGATATGTCTATGTACCATTTCAACTGGAATGACAGTATAAGGCCCCAGTACATCATTGACACCCCACCCCCGTACCCTACAGGCAATTTCCATATCGGCAATTCACTTAACTGGTGCTATATAGATTTCGTTGCCCGTTATAAGAGAATGTGTGGATACAATGTCATGTTTCCACAGGGATGGGACTGTCATGGCCTTCCCACCGAGGTAAAGGTAGAGGAGATCCATGGTATAACCAAGAATGAGGTCCCAAGGGAAGAATTCAGGCAGATGTGCCGTGAACTTACCCGTGGCAATATCAAGAAGATGAAGGAAACAATGCTGAGCCTCGGATTCTCCACCGACTGGAGCAATGAGTTCATCACAATGGAGCCTGAATACTATTCCAAGACCCAGATATCTTTCAGGAAGATGTTTGACATGGGATACGTGTACCAGGCAGAGCACCCTGTCAACTGGTGTCCCCGATGTGAAACTGCCATTGCTTTTGCCGAGGTGGAGTATGAGGCAAGGAATACCAGTCTGAATTTCCTGAAATTCGACAAACTCAGGATCGCCACCACAAGGCCGGAACTGCTTGCTGCATGTGTGGCCGTTGCCATCAACCCGGAGGATGAGCGCTACTGTGAACATATCGGTAGCAGCGTAAAGGTCCCCTTGTTCGGGCATGAGGTCCCTGTCATAGGTGACAGGGAAGTCGACCCTGCCTTTGGTACCGGTGTTGTCATGATATGTACATTCGGTGACAAGCAGGATGTCCGCTGGTGGGCGGAACATGAACTTCCCCTGCGTAAGGCAATTGATAAGAACGGCCTGATGACCTCCATTGCAGGCAGGTACGAGGGAATGACAATCCCCGAGTGCAAGGCTGCCATCATCGAGGATCTCAGGTCAGGAGGTTATCTTTATGAGCAGAATACCCTTGATCAGAACGTAGGCATGTGCTGGCGCTGTGGCACACCTATCGAGATCCTTTCCGAACGCCAGTGGTTCGTCAGGATCGATACTGATGCAGTGGCAAAGGCCGCCGATGAGATCGAGTGGCTTCCCCCATACATGAAAGTAAGGCTTGAGAACTGGATCGGGACAATGGAATGGGACTGGTGTATTTCCCGCCAGCGATTGTTCGCCACCCCTATTCCGGTGTGGTATTGTAAGGAATGTGGTGATGCACTGGTGGCAAAGGAAGAATGGATGCCTGTAGACCCGACCCGGCAGCAGCCTCCACAGGCCTGCAGCTGCGGCTGCACGCAGTTCGAAGCCGAGGAAGACGTACTGGATACATGGATGGACTCGTCAATTACCGCACTGCATGTTTCCGGATGGCTCTCTGACCATGAAATGAGGCTGCCGACACAGCTACGTCCGCAGGGTCATGATATCATTCGTACATGGGCATTCTATACTATACTGCGCTCAATGGCAATAAAAGGCAAGAGGCCATGGGATTCGATCCTCATCAATGGCATGGTCCTGGGTGAGGACGGCCACAAGATGAGCAAGTCACTTGGCAATGTCATCTCTCCCGAGGAAGTGATCAAGGATTACAGTGCGGATGCGTTCAGGCAGTGGGCTGCGATCGGTGGTTCCCCTGGCTCTGACATAATGTTCCGGTGGAAGGATGTCGTATCAGCATCAAGGTTCTTTACCAAGGCATGGAGCATCTACAGGTTCGCGATGTCCCATCTGGAGGACTATGAATATGCCGAAACAGGCATTAGCGAACTGAAAGTCATAGACCGGTGGCTTTTGAGCCATCTTCACAGGTTAATACGGTCTGTCACCGACAGCATGGATGCATACCAGTTCGATGAGGCTTTCAAGTCGATACGCGGATTCACATGGGATGTCCTTGCGGACAATTACATAGAACTTGTCAAGTCCCGTCTTTACGGCGATGATGAAGAGGCAAAGAAGGCAGCAAGGTACACACTCTTCGTGACCATGGATTCCATGTCAAGGCTTCTGGCCCCTTTTGCTCCCTTCTTCTCGGAGGAGATGTTCTCGCGCTTAGGCGAGGGTAGTGTACATGTCCAGTCCTGGCCGGTGGTCAGAGAGAAACTCATCGATCCGGATATAGAAGTTTCCGGTGAGTTCATTAAAGAGGTTGCAAGCAGTGTCAGACGATACAAATCTGAAAAAGGCATGGCATTGAATGCCCCTCTTGAGAAGATCGAGATATATGGTGTCACTACGGACACAAGCGACCTTAAAGGTGTGACCGGTTCACCGATAGAGATGATAGGGGGTGAACCCGACTTTGAACATGTGCCTGTGAACGTAAAACCCAACATGG
>JAFGCK010000018.1 GCA_016932675.1 Methanosarcinaceae archaeon
AATGCCTGATAAGCACGCTTATATTTTATTAACTGAATACTATTTTGTTTAACGTATCTAACCCTGAATTAATACTACCAGGTTGAATAATGGTTGTTGATGTTGACATATGCGGCTTGAAGGTTGGCGATGAACATCCTGTGCGATTGATGGGTGTCATCAACCTGAGCAAGGAATCCTTTTACAGAGGTTCTGTTGTCAGTACTGATTCTCTTCTTGATGTTGCCCGCAGAATGGTAGACGAAGGTGCAACCTTAATTGACATAGGTGCACGTTCCACATGGCCTCTTGCAAAACCGGTCATCGATAAAGAAGAGGAGATGGAACGCATGATACCCGCACTGGATATCCTGAAGGACGATGTGGATGCACTCATTTCCGTGGATACTGTATACTCGGGAATTGCTGAAGAATCCCTGAAACACGGTGCTGATATCATCAATGATGTTTCTGGATTCACTGCGGACCCGCATATGATCGATGTTGTCGCAGACCATGACTGCCCTGCTGTTGTAATGGCATCTGAGGAAGTTCCAGGAGACACTCTCGGAATGGATGCTGTCATGGATTCCCTTGCATCCATTATCAGCAGAGCGGATGCCAGAGGGATAGATACGGATAAACTCATACTCGACCCGGCCATTGGCAGGTGGATCCCTGAAAAGGACCCGATATTTGATTTTGAGACGATGGACCGGTTCGAGAGCCTGAAGGTGTTTGGAAAAGCGCTGCTTGCAGCGATCTCAAGAAAATCCTGCATCGATGCAGTGCTGCACAGGCCGGCAAGTGAAAGGCTATACGGAAGCCTTGCTGCAACAGCAATAGTAGTTCACAAGGGAGCGCACATCATAAGGACACACGACATCCCGGAGACAAAGGACGTGGTTGATGTTGCAAGAGCGATGAGACATAGACAGCCCTGTGTGAGATCAGAGGACCTTGAGGTGTCACTGGTGGATATAACCCGTCCTGATGATGCCGCATACCTCATGAAAAGAATGGGTGTTACAGGCACGGGTGCAAAGGTCATGAAGAACAAGACTGTGAGCAGGGTAATACGCGTGAACAATATCAGCACCACCGAGGCCCTGATGATCAAGCAGGAGATACTGGCCCGGGGAGGCGATGCCGCCCTGGAGCGGGACGCAGTTTCCCATGAAACGGAAAAAACGGATGTGCTCATAATGGGCACGCTTCTGCAGTTCCAGAAACTGGTCCGGAAACTCTCCTGCCAGGCACGCAGGCTCCCGCTCATTGCAGAGATGATAGCAGAGGCCCTTGAGAAAGATATGGACGTAGAGCACCGCTACCAGAGGGAACTATGATAATCTCGTCTGCAAAACCCTTTGGAGAGGTTCTTGAACTGTTAAAGGACGAGGACGACATCTTTATTATAGGATGTGGTGCCTGTGCCACAAAACTGCATGTCGGAGGGGAGCCGGAGGTGCTGGATATGCTCCGGCGCCTTGAAGAAGCAGGAAAGCACGTGACCGGCTGGTGCGTCCCGAGTGCCGCATGCAGTGTGGCGTCCTTTGATTCGCTCGTGGAAAAGGATCCTTCCATAAAAGATGCTGGGTGCATACTTGTCATGGCATGCGGAAGCGGTGTTTCCATCGTATCGAAGGTCACGGAAGTGCCGGTCTACCCTTCCAACAACACCGAATCCCTCGGGGGGCTCTCACAGGGTGAAGTGTTCCCTGAACTCTGTGCCATGTGCGGGGATTGCAAAATATATTATTTCGGCGGTATATGTCCCATAGGGCAATGTCCCAAGCGGCTTCTCAATGGCCCCTGTGGCGGTTCCATCGACGGGAAATGCGAAGTGGACCCTGAGAAGGACTGCGTCTGGGAGCTTATCTACACAAGACTTGAGAAGCTCGGCAGGCTTGATTTGCTGGAAAAGGTATGGGTCTGTGAAGAAGGATGAATTACTTGCAGAATACAGGATCCTCTGGTACAGACCAGGTTTTGCATTGTACCTTTTGCTGCGATGATTTTAAAAACCGTACCTGCATATAATCCCCCGATGCCCCGGAACTTCAAAGAGAAACTTGGATCAGACGATTTTCTTATTACGGCAGAGATAAGCCCTCCTAAAGGAACAGACCTCTGCAAAGCCCTTGCAGATGCGGAGCTTATACGCAACTTTGCCGATGCCCTCAATGTAACCGATAACCAGCGGGCGGTCATGAGAATGAGCCCGGTGGCAGCAAGCAGGGCATTGCTGGACGCAGGCCATGAAGTGATCATGCAGCTGACCTGCAGGGACCGCAACCGTCTTGCATTGCAGTCGGAACTTCTGGGAGCCTATGCTCTGGGCATCAGGAACATCTGCGTGATGACCGGGGACCACACAACCAAAGGCGACCATCCCGGTGCAAGGCCGGTCTATGATATGGATCCGGTGCAGCTACTTGATATCATCAGAAGGATGAAGGAAGGGCATGACCTTGCAGGAAATCTCATAGAAGGTCCGCCTGCCTTTACGGTCGGTGCGGTCACCAACACTGATCCATCAAATACAATGCAGATGCTCAAACTGAGGAAAAAGGCAAGAATGGGACTTGATTTCTTCCAGACACAGGCGATCTACGATACTGGGCAGTTCGAGGCTTTCATGGAAGAGACACTGGATATAGAAGTTCCGGTGATTGCCGGTGTCATCCCCCTGGGATCCGCCAGTATGGCACATTTTATGAACAGGAATATTCCGGGTATCAACGTGCCTGCTGAGATCATAGAAAGAATGGAGAATGCTGAAGATCCAACTGAGGAGGGAATGTCCATTTGTGCAGAAACCATAGCCGAGCTTAAGAAACTCTGCCGCGGAATCCATATTATGCCGATCGGAAAACACAAAAGTACACCAGAGATACTTGAAATGGCCGGGACCAGGAAGAAGAGCAGATGATAAAAACGCAGATCGACCATGCAAAGAATGGCAACATCACATCCGAGATGCGGGAAATAGCAAGGGTAGAGGGTATCGGAGAGGAACTTGTTCTTGAAAGGGTTGCAAACGGCAGCCTTGTAATAATGACACGTGAAGGGTGCCCGCCTGTTGCCATAGGCAAGGGTGCCAGAACCAAGATAAACGTGAACCTAGGGACATCTTCAGCCACGATCGACCCTTATGCGGAAGTGGAAAAGGCCAGGATCGCTCAGAGATATGGCGCGGCGACCATCACAGACCTCTCAATGGGGGGAGACATCCCTTCTATCAGGAAGATGATATTAAGCAACACTGAGCTTCCTGTCACAACAGTTCCCATCTACCAGGCGATCGTGGAGTGTGGCATGGACAGGGTCAGTTGCGACGACATCCTTTCACATCTGCAAAAGCAGATCGATGAAGGTGTCAGCTCGATGCTTCTGCATTGTGTGGAAAAGAAGATGCTGGAAAAACTGAAAGGCTCCGGAAGGGTCATGGGCATGGTATCTAAGGGGGGGTCATTCACCAGCGCTTTCATGCTGCTCAATGGTTGTGAGAATCCCTTCATAGAGCATTTCGATGAGATAATGCGGATGCTGAGGAAGAATGATGTTGTGCTGTCCCTGGGAAATACCATGAGAAGCGGTTGTGTCCACGACCTGAAGGATGAAGTGCAGCTGATGGAGATCGAAACGAATGCCGTCCTTGCAAAAAGAGCGAACGGGATGGGCGTGCAGGCGATAATCAACGGCATGGGCGGACATATACAGGCGTCAGAGATACCGGATTCTGTGAGATTGTATAAGGAAAAGGCCGACTTCCCATTGTTTGTGGCCGGTCCCCTGCCAACCGACATTGCTGTGGGTTACGACCATATTGCAGGAGCAGTTGGTGCGAGCATGGCAAGCGGTGCAGGTGCGGATTACCTTTGCTACATAACACCTGCAGAACACCTGTCCCTTCCGAATCCCCAACAGGTCAAGGAGGGACTCATCGCATTCAGGATCGCAGCTCATATAGGGGATTCTATGAAATACGGTCTAAATGACAGCGATCTTATGCTTGCCAGGAAAAGGGCTGCCTTTGACTGGAGAGGACAGGCAGAACTTGCAATTGACCCTGACAGGCCTGCTCAGATGTGTCCTGATGAAGGACCATGCTCCATGTGCGGGGACTATTGTGCGATCAGGATCATGAAAAACTACCTCTCAGGAGATGAATGAATGCGGGCAGATCCTCCGTCCCTGCAGATGTTCGGCATAAAAACCCCGCTAATCAGACCCGGGGACGATATTGCAAAGATCATAATTGAATCCCTTGAAAAGCAGGGAATGCAATTTCAGGATGATGACATTCTTATCATTGCAGAATCACCGCTGGCAACATCCGAGAACCGCCTCGTCTGCCTTGAGGATGTAAAGCCTTCCGAAAAGGCGCTGGAGCTGGCCCGGAACTACCAGCTTGACCCGCAGGAGATGGAACTTATATTGCAGGAATGCGATGAGGTTTTCGGTGGAGTGCCCGGTGCAGCACTCACCATCACTGACGGGACCCTGTCCCCCAATGCCGGCATCGACAGCTCCAACGCCCCGGAAGGATATGTTGTGCTGCTTCCTGAAGACCCCCGGGGAAGCGCTGAGAGAATAAGGAAGGATATCGAGGAACAATGCAGGTGCCATATCGGTGTTATAGTGGGTGACAGCCGCACACAGCCCCTCAGACTGGGATGTGTCGGCATAGCCCTGGGAACCTCCGGCATAGTGCCTGTGGAAGATGTCAGGGGGAAAAGGGACCTTTTCGGAAAGGAATTGAAGATCACAAGAAAAGCCGTTGCAGACAACCTTGTTTCTGCCGCCCAGCTGCTCATGGGTGAAGCGGGTGAAAGCATTCCTGCCGTGCTGGTACGCGGTGCGCCGGTGCAGATGATCAGGGGATCAATGGAAATGCCACTTTTCTCACCGGATGAATGCATGTACTACAGCAATATAAGAAAAGCATAGACATAGATTTTTGTTTTTCAGCAGTATAGGAAAAAGAGGGAGTGAATGTCACTCCTAGATATTAAATTCGTTCAGTCTGCTTACACGTACTCGTACATCTGTATGACACTATGAGCAGCTATGAAGCCACTAGTGTTGTGACAACTTAAATTTGGTGCATGTTTATATCTATTGGATGCTATCTTTATCTTTATGGTGAAGGTAAAACTGAAAGA
>JAFGCK010000151.1 GCA_016932675.1 Methanosarcinaceae archaeon
AATTCCCCAGGGCACAGTTTCATCGGCATGGTCCACGGATGCTTCCTCAATATACACTTCTGAATCCATTTCCACATATTCCACATCCGGATCATCCTCCAGGACACTGATAGCCTGTTCAGGCACCAGGGCAGCAATTGCAGGGATGGCATGGTACTGGTATTTGACCTCCCCTCCCAGTGCCTCCACTAATGCAGCATCCGGACTGCCTTCAAAGCCAATGATGACAGGAGTTTTCTCGTTCAGAGCCTGTCCGGCAGCTGCAGACGCAATAATCGCAACTGCGAGAAAGAATACACTAACCGCTATCAGAGTGAAACTGTTTTTCACCTGTACCACCTGTTCTGGATTGGAAGGACATTTCCAATCGACAATAACCAATCAAGAAAAACACATTATAACATATAAAATTTAGGGTGTTAATCCTGCATTTAAAAAATATTTTAGAGGACAAATAACCGAGCTGCAGGATGGAGATCTTCCAGACCCCTTTTCAAGACACAGACCTACACCGATTGGCACAGATCCATGGTAAGGACCAGAAGCTAAAACCGTCAAACGGGAAAATCCGTGTTAATCCCGCGTTAATCCGTGTCTGAAATATTTAGGGAATCGATCTATATAAGACACGGATCTGCATCGATCAATGCATAGCAACATCGATGTTGAATAAGATGTATGCGGTCAGATCAGAGAGGTTTTTGAGCTGATCAGAGGCCCTCCCGATGAAACAAGCATTTCAGGGATAAACCACCTCACAGCGATCTCCTGAAATCTGCCAGGCCCTCTGCCACATTCCTGAGCAGCTGTGCAGCCATATCCTGACTGGGCCATGAGCCCAGTCCGCAGTCGGGGCCAACATACCTGATGCTCTCATCGAATATGGCGTATGCCTTCTCAAGTCTCTTTCTGATGAGCTGCGGGGTCTCCATCTGCGTCACTATCTCCTCCATGTGGGCCCGGTCCTTCCAGACATTGGTATTGTACTTCTCGTTGAGCACTGCAACGAGGTTGAAGACATCGGTCCTTGCAATGCCCACCCGCAGGAAGGAATCACTGTCCTCTACCTCCTTTCTGTCTATAAGGTCAAGGTATGAAGGGGTTGCTGCGGATTCCACGCCTATGACACTGATATTCTCGGTCTGGCATGCAAGTTTGTAGTGCAGGGGGGAATGCAGGTGGACCTCCACATCACAGCCGGCCTTTTTTGCAGAGCTGCATGCTATATCCATGGCATGTATCAGGTCATTGTCAGAGAACATGACCTGCGGATTTATACCGATGCTTGGCTCGTCAATGGAAACTGTCCTTATGTTGAGATCCCTGGCACTGGAAAGCGAGTTACTGACGAAGCGGTCAATACTTTCTGCCAGTACGTTGAGTATGTCAACATACTCGGTGCCTCCAAAATCCCTGAGGTAGAGTTCAAGCGGGCCTGTGACACAGATACGCACGTCAAGTTTTTTCCCGTGCTCTTCCCTGTAGGACCTGGCAACGGATTCAATGGCTTCAAGCTCAATTATGCGGGCATCTTCAGTTTTTACTTTGAATGGCTCTTCGGTGCAGTCCGGATCCCTGATGATCGACAGGAACTGCTCGTTCATATCCTGGTATTGCGGATAGTTGGGCACCTCCACACCTGCCTCTACTTTCATCATGAAAGCGTCATTGATGACCCCAAAAAGCTCTGCATCATTCTTCTTTTCTGCGAACCTGGCTGCCATCCATTCTTTAGTCTTCCCTGCAGGAAGAGGGAAACTGCCGATATCATCAAAGATCATCTCTGCCATGAACGTGCTATAGGATGCAATTCAACTTATAAATTTTGCAATAATATTCCAGGGAACAAAACAATAAAGAGAAATAAAAAAGGAAAGCTATGGGCTTTTAGCCCAAAGCAGTGCCCTTTCAGGCCTCTTCAGGCACTGGCAGGGCAAGGAGTACACCGATATTCTCCAGGGCCTGCGAGACCTGCTTGAATGCACTGAAGAACTCCTTTACATGGCTTTCCACATCCTGTGCCATTGGCTCTGAGGCAAACCATATCTCCTTCTCGGTTTCCCCACGGCTTAAGGACACGCATGCAAGCATATCGCCCTTTGTAAGCCTGTAGACCGAGTTGACACCGGTGGGTGTTACCCAGGAAGGATGAATGGTCTTGAGCTCACTTACGAACCTGTCCCAGTTGACCGTTGCGGATGCCTCCAGGTTCAACTTGAACCTTGCACGGTCGCCTGTAACTTCTCTTTCAAGGCTGCCGATCAGCTTCCTGTACTGGGGGTCAGACTCCTCGATAACGAACTCTTCCTTTGCAAGCTTTGCAGCCTCATCTACGAAGAAGGGGGCAAGGTGAACGGTGTCAGATGGCTGGGTTGCAAGGGAAACTCCGAAGAAGGTTATTCCGCTCAAAAACATCCCGATGATCACACCATGGTTTGCAAGCAGAGGACTGATTACGGAAAGCGATCCGATGGCCAGTAGCGGAGTGCTGGAATAGTCTATCACAGTGAATGAGATCTGTGCCAGTGCACCAACCACAAGTCCTGCAAAAGCACCTTCCTTTGTTGCACGCTTCCAGTACAGGCCTCCCATCAACGGGAAGAAATATGATGCACTGGCAATGAAGGTCGCAATGTGTATGGCCTCGATGATACCCTGGATGTAAAAGGACAGGATAGTTGCGGCGGCGATGATTATCAGCACGCTTATGCGGTTGACTGCCATCATCTCCTTCATGGTTGCATCGGGCTTTATGTACCTCTGGTATATGTCACGCGAGAGACATGACCCTCCTGATGTTGCAAATGTGTCAGCTGAGGACATTGCGGCTGCTGCCAGTCCGACACCTGCAAGGCCGATACCAAGAGGGGTAAGGGTCTGGGCTATGAACACCAGTAATGCAGGCTCTGCCTGGGCCATTGCCCCCATTCCGATCTCAGCCATGGAGGCAGGGATCTCCGGATACAGGTAATTCAGGCCTATGGCGATCACAGTACATACCACACCAAAGACCAGGAATATAAAGAAGGCACCAAGGACCATGCCAAACCTTGCGGATTTCTCATCCTTTGCAGCCCATACCCTCTGCCACGGGTCCTGTTCCGTGACCCATCCGGGAATTATCGCGATCAGGAATACGATCGCTGCAAGAAGGCCGAATATGGCCGGATCACCGGCCGGAAGTCCGAAGTTGAAAAAGTCCCACCAGCCTGATGAGACACCACCGAAGAGTTCGGAGGTATCGATCGGAGCAACCGTGTCCGTACCTGTTGCAGTTGCATTCACAACCACCAGGGCAATGATAATTGAGAAAGTGGCCAGGAGTATGAACTGCACCATGTCGGTCCAGATAACTGCAGAGAAACCCCCGAGGGTTACATACAGAGAAATAGCAATAGCCACGATAGCCGCAGCGTAAACCGGTTCAAGGCCGAAGAAGATGCTGAGCACGAGTGAGAAACCAGTTATATCCGCCACTGCAAAAAGAACCATAACAACAGCGATGATAATTGCAACAGGCGCACGAACAGAACTGCTGTATCGCTGTTCAAGCAGTTCCGGCTGGGTGATGGCCGGCAGGTGCTTGATCTTAGTCACAAGCAACGCAATGAGCAGAAGGGCCAGGACGTTCGGGGCAACGAACTCCCAGACCGAACCCATACCAAGCAGCATGTACAGACCGATGACCGCAAGGATACCTCCAGCGGTCATCCAGGACGATGCTGCTGAAAAGCCAATAGCTAACGAACTTACTTTGCGCCCTGCTAACCAGAAGTCCGTTACAGATTTCTGTTTCTTTGAGAAATACAATCCAATGGATATAAGCCCAATCAGATAGAATGCCATCAGCACTATAAAGATCATATAATTTTCCATAATTACAGCCTCCTTTACTGTTACCCCGTTCTTTGAACAAATGCGGGCCAGAACTTGGATATAATTGATATAATTCTAATATAGGGTCATATATAAGGGTTTTCAAAAAATTGATTTTACATTCAGACAAGTTTATTTGACAACTTTCATCGGGAAGGTATCTGTTAACCTTCAAAAACACTTCATTTTCAATTTGAATGACAAAATCAAATTGATTAGAATTAAAGAAGCAGACTTATATATAGACTGGAGAATATTATTATCTATCGGCTGCCTGAAGGTGTTCAGCATCCGGCAGGACATGATCTGGTCTTTGGAGCCAAAACAATATTAGTATCAAGGAAGTATCTTAAGCCATGACCCTTGAACCGGTCCACATAAAGGAGATACATGATCTGGTATCACGCATCGATTCATGCCTCAGGAAGGATGACCCTGAGAACGATGACACGGATAGCGTAAAAGATATCCTGAGACTTCTGAACGAACTCAGGTACGAAGGAAAGACCGTTCTCAGGGCAATAGGGAAAGTAAAGCGTGCAAAGGCAAGCATTGAAATGATCATCGGCTCAGGTGACCCTTTCAGTATCAGTTATGCCTGTGACAGCGGGAGCACCACCGCAAGGACCTTCGATAACGGCCTATACGTCGATTTCTGTCACTGCGCCCTGGCATCCAGTCCCACGGACCTTGAGATCCATAACATGCGCACCATAGTCGCGGCCACCTATACAGCAAGCAGGAAAGTGACCATCGATACAAGCAGCAACTGGGAGCTCTTTGACAGCGGTGCGGGACGCAAAAGGATCATACGTATCCAGCCTGGCATCCTGAACAAGAAGACCAATGACCTGCTGCACGATATAGCACTCTACCTTTGCGAATCCGAGCACCTGCTGTGGATGCAGGAAAGGATGCAAAGTGATGGATTCCTTATCATGGACGGGCCCATCTACCCCAAGCGCCTGATGTACTGGATGGTGGTGGCTTCCGGGGATATACAGATACGCACCGATCCCCACAGCACTAAGGTCCTGCAGAACTATATCGACATCATGGACCACCATATAGAGGCACAGAAGCCGCTGGTGGGCTTTGTTAAGAACCCTGAGGACATGCAGATTATGCAGACCCTGAAAAGACAGGAGAAAAACCTTGACCTGCCCTGGCTGCTGGATGCCCAGTTCTTCAAGAATGCCCTCTCCCCCGGGAAGGCAGGCATCAATGGCAGGGACGCCAGAAAGTACATCACATACAGCAACTGGTTCCTCCAGCCAAACCAGTTCTATGAGAAGATGATCAACACCACCTCCCCGCTGGTGAGGGAGATGCTCAGCCACAGGTTTCCTGCAGAGGACTATGCACTTGCCTTCTTCATGGTGCTGGTGCCTTCCATGAACACCATATTCAAGATAGAATCGCCTTACGGCCTTGTAAAGCACGAGGAAATGAGAAAACGGATCACAAGGAAAGTGCTCTACGATATAGCACTTAACGGCATTCCCTTAACCCTTTTAAAGGCCGACTCCGTGGCAAGGATACAGCTTTCCGAGAGGCGCCAGATAATAGACAGGTTCAGTAATTCAAGGATCGATACCAGCTATAACGATATCAGATGGGGTGAAATGGATGAGAGATGAGGACATACTTGCCTTTGTTCCAGAGAAAGAGAGAACAGGAGCAAAGAGCACAGAAAAGAGAAAAGATGCAAATCCTCTCCCTGAGGGAACCTCTAAGGCCATGCCTGGAAAAAATCAGGAACTGCAGAGTGATTTTGAGGATTATGACCCTGATGCGGGGGTCGGTGCCCCTGCATTGAACAAAGATTTCGAGAGCGCTTTTGGTATCATCACAACAGGTATCGACCCCCTGGAGATCACCGAATCAGGGGCAAGGATAACCGGATACATCAGCACTTCCCGGCGCCGGGATATCCGCCTGGGGACCTATGTAATAGTTCCCTATGGTGATGAAGACCTGTTCGCCAGGATATGGAAACTGCAATACCTGCAGGAATATGCCGTGGATGACGCAACGGAGATCCACTCCCGCAGGATGCTGCAGTTCAATCACACGGACGAGGTGGACTATAAGTTCCTGGCATACCTGGACCCCATCTGCATACTCTACGAGCAGAGAACATCCAATGGCAGCGTCCTTGCCAGGAGGATGGGGGACAGAATACCACGCCCGAACACACCCATACTCCCAGTAACCGAGAAGACGAAGATACAGACCGGACTCAATATACCCGGAGAAGGCATCTTCCTGGGTCATCTCAGCGTTGGAGGAGAACTCGTAAAGACCCACGCTGTGCCTCCTACGGTTCCATATTACCTGAGAAATGACCACTCTATGGGCGACCCCCTGATATTCAGGCACATGCTGGTCTGCGGCAGTACGGGTACGGGGAAGACATTCCTTACAAAGAACATCCTGCGCCAGTTCATGAACGAGGATAACAGGTACAGCCTGCGTGGCTCTCCTGAGAGGAAGAATCCCTGCCTTGTGGTAATGGACCCCCAGGATGAGTACTCACAACTCTTCGAGGACAACCCTGAACTGACATCCGATGATGATTTCAGGTTCATGGCCGAGAAGGTCAGGTTCGGAGCCTGCAAAAACACGAAAACATTTGTTGCAAAGATAGACGGGGAATCATATAAAGGCAGGTCAAGGGCCGAACAGATAGAGTTCAGCATACCCTTTGAAATGGTACGCAACAACTCGTGGCTCATAGCCCCGGTGGGTATGACCGAACTGCAGTACGTGGGTGTCGACCTGCTGCTTGATGACTATTTCAAGCGTAGCGGGCAACACACATACAGCGGCTTTATAGACTTGGTATCCGATGATGTCGCCAGGGACCACTATGTAGAGAGCGGCAAGATACACGAATCATCCTACGACGGTATCGTGCGCAGGGTAAAGAACCGGGCCCTTGCAAGGGTATTCGACCAGCCTGCAAGACCCATCAACGGGATACTGGGCCAGATCTTCAAGCCGGGGCAGGTCAGTGTGTTCCCGACGGAGTACATCACCAGCTCCCGCATACGCGACCTGATAACCCTCACTTTGATGAGCATGATAGTGGACAACAAGCTCAGCACCTCGGGGGAGGCTGCTGTTAAGGAAACACCCATCATACTGGGCCTTGACGAAGCTCACCGCTACCTTGCAAAGGCAGGAGGGGAGCACTCAAGAATGCTCATATCAAAATTCGCCGATGCTGCTCGCCAGGGCAGGAAAGAGGGGCTCGGCCTTTTCCTCATAACCCAGGATCCACAGGACATCGATGAGACCGTCTTCAAGCAGATCAACACACGCATCATCCTCAACCTGAGCAACGATGCAGCCATCGGTGCCATAAAGGTCAGAAAAGAGTTCGAAAAGCGCATCCCATACCTTAAGAAAGGGCAGATGATAATCCAGAGCCCTGACAACAGCGATATGGTGGAGATAACCGGGCTGTCAAAATGTGTGGTGAAACATGTCTGAAAATCCATTCATGCTCCTTTTCACCGAAACGTATATATGAAGCAATTACGTATGGGAGTCTCGCTCACTCAACGCGGGCCGGTAGCTTAGCCAGGAAGAGCGACGGACTCTTAATCCGTAGGCCAGGGGTTCAAATCCCTTCCGGCTCGCCTAACTTTTCATTCAATTGGACATTGACCTCTGTGTTCTGATCTAACGTTTCAGGCCATTAGTTTTATCTATAACCGTTAGTTTAACCATTTACGCGTATTATACAAGGTGAAACCATGCCAAAAGTGAGTGTTGACATCCCCCAGGAACTTCTCAATGACCTTAACGAGCACGTAGGCGACGATAAGAAATTCGTTACACAGGCAGATGCCATAAGGACAGCCATCCGCAAACTTCTGGACCAGATGGACAGCATAGACCGCAGGCATGGCAGGCTTGATGAATAGGACCAGGACTTTTTGCAGGGTCAAAGGCTTTTCAAATACTCAACACACTGCCTGCCTTCCTCAAGGCTGCCCATCTCCGTGACCATGAGACCCCTGTAGCCTGAAAGACTTTTCATCAGTTTTTTCCAGTCGATATTACCCTGGCCCAGAGGCAGGTGCTCGTCATGTTCTCCGTGGTTGTCGTGGATGTGCATGTGTGAGAGCTTGCTCCTGCATTTCTCCACGAACTCGTCCAGAAGCCCCATGGTGTTCGCATGTCCTACATCCAGTGTCATACCCACATTCTTCCTGTCGGTCCGCTCAAGGATCTCCAGCATCTCTTCCGGGCGCTGGCCGAATATCTTTGGGAAGTTTGGCATGTTCTCCACTGCGATGGTGATACCCAGGTCTGCTGCATGATCACATAGTATCCGGACCGAATCTATGCTTGTCTGCAGGGACCTCTCGGGCAGCCTTGCACCGTATGGAGACATGTATCCAGGATGCAGTACCGCCACCTCCACAAGACCTGAAGCCATCTGGAGACAATACTTCAGCTGCCGCAGGACCTCGTTGTGTATCCCCGGATTGAGGCTGGCTATGTTCATATCCGAGAAAGGAAGGTGTATGCTCAGTTCCAGGCTGGTCGTCTCCTTGATGTCCCGTACACAAGGCAGGTTCTCGTCGGTAAGGCACTGGGAACCTTCCTGGACGATCTCCCATCCCGAATATCCGAGATCCTCAAGTTCATACGCCCACGAAAAAGGGTCCTCTAAAACAGCACGTGATGAAAAACTCAGGTTCCTGATCCTCATTGACAAAGCCCCTTAAACGCTATCTATATTGATCTCAAATTCCGGCACACCGTTCTTTGTGGGAGGGGTGAGCCAGTCGAAGAACCGTTCCATCTCTCTCTCTGAATCGGCAACTATCTCTGTATTGATCGAACCCAGGGGCTCCTCCTGTGCAGGGTAGTTCAGGCGGCCTACAGTGGCTACCTGCTTGCTGATGATAAATGAAGTGGACTTCCCGTCATCTGACAGGCCAGCATTGAGCCATGTGCGGGAGGTGTCGATGATTTCTTCTTCCCTGATGAGGTAATGCAGATGCCTGAGAGCAAACTTATCGCCCTCTCCCGAGAAATCTGAACCGTACTCAGAAAGCTGCTGCTCTACCAGCTCAATATCCGGAAATATATTGTTGATGGCCTCACGGACCTTATCCATGTCTTCCGTGGGGTTCACCTTTGCTGAAACTGTAACCTTTATCATTGCATCTATTCCACAAGCATTGTTATCTTTTCCCTGAACTCCTCAAGGGTTGAGTTGTTGCTGATGACTATATCCGCCACTTTCATGGCCTCGCCCATGCCCCAGCCAAGTTCACGCTCGTCCCTGATCCTGAGAGCATCGATATCCTGCATATCGTCGCTCCTGCCACGAGCCATCACCCTTTCAAAGCGGAGCTCAAGGGGAGAATCAATGGACACGAGTGTAAAATCATCTCCGAAGGCCTTCTTGAAGCATTCAACTTCCGAAAAGCTCCTGATGCCATCTATACCAATGAATTCCGAGTCTGCATCCTTTATCTTTGGGATGCAGCGGCGTGCCACTGCATCCCTGCCTTCCTTCTTGCGAAGGTCAGTGCCGACACCGCCGGTGTTGGCATCGGTGGGTTCAAGGCCCCTGCGGACAAGCTCTTCCCTGATGACATCACCCATGTTTATCACTGCGATCCCTTTGCGGCGCAGGGCCGCAGAGGCCTCTGATTTTCCCGAGGCCGGCATACCGACAAAAGCTAATATCCTGGTCATTGGTCAACCTGTTATGATCTGTAAAAGAATGCTGTTACTATACGTCCTTTTCCATACATTCTACTTATATATTAGTATCCCCTTCGATACCCCACGTAAATGATGATCGGCAAAGTAAAGATCCCGGGAAATATCCTGCTGGCCCCCATGTCCAATGTCACAAACCTGCCCTTTCGCCTGATGTGCAGAAAATACGGGGCTTCCATGACCTATTCCGAGATGATGAGCTCCGATGCTGTGATCCACGGGAACGCCAGGACCTTCGACCGTGGCAAAAGTTGCGGGAACGAAAGGCCCTTCGGGGTACAGATCTTCGGCAATTCGCCACAAACGATATCCTCGGCAGCCCTCATGATCGAGGAAAACTGCAATCCGGACATAATAGACCTGAATTGCGGATGCCCTGCAAAGCTGCTTACAAAGGACGGCTTTGGTTCGGCACTGCTGAGCTCGCCTGAGACCATCCATTCGATAATTAACGAACTTTCCGAAACGGTATCCACACCTGTCACCGCAAAGATACGTGTACTTGAAGATATGGAAAAGACCCTCAAGATCGCTGGGCTGATAGAAGATGCAGGTGCTTCTGCCCTCACGGTCCATGGAAGGACACAGCAGCAGCAATATTCCGGCAGCCCGGATATCGAATATGCAAAAAGGATCAAGGAAGAACTTTCCATTCCTGTTATCGTAAACGGGGATATTGTTGATGAGGCTTCGGCAGAGCAAGCACTGGATAACACAGGCTGTGACGGGATAATGATAGGAAGGGCTGCAATGGGAAACCCTTTCCTTTTCAGGAGGATATCCCACTACCTTGATACCGGTAAGATGCTTGACTTTCAGGATTGTGAACAGCGGATCCTAGACCTGCGTGAATATTTCATGCTCCTTGAAGAGCATAAGCTCATGCATACGATCAATGTAAGAGCGCATGCCCGGTGGTTCACCCGGGGGATCCGCAACGGCAGGCATATACGAAACAGGATCGCTGAAGCAGGAAATGTTGATGAGATGCTCTTGAGCATAGATGATATGTGCAGGGATGTATGGCGATAATGTTCATACCGGACCTTTTCATTGATAATTTAATAAGATTATTTTTAATTTAATTAACAGCGTAAATTACCGAAAGACTAAATACTAATTAACCGATTGTACACAATTAAACATTGCATTTTACGACAGATGACGAAAATTTCATATGCGCTGGCTACGTGACACACAATCTGCAAAGTGCGCATGCCCGATAGAACCTTATGGAAAATGCTATGTTGGATTGATCTATTGTTATTTCGCATGGTTTATGGAGAATTTTAGATGAAAGAAATAAGAATACACGGCCGAGGCGGTCAGGGTTCGGTCACCGCTGCCGAGCTGCTGGCTGTTGCTGCTTTTGCAGACAATAAGTTCAGCCAGGCCTTCCCCGCTTTTGGAGTGGAAAGAAGGGGGGCACCAGTACAGGCTTTCACCAGAATAAGCGATGCTCCGATAAGACTCAGAAGCCAGATCTACAAACCGGACTATGTGATCGTCCAGGACTCTACACTGCTGGAGGTAGTTGATGTTGCAGGCGGCCTGAAGGACGACGGGATACTCATCATAAACAGCGAGTTTGGTCCTGAGACATTCAAACTCGATACAAAGGCCAGGATCATGACCGTTAATGCCACAAAGATTGCACTCGATATCATTGGAAGGCCGATCGTCAATACTGTGTTGCTCGGTGCTTTCGCAGGGGCTACCGGTGAGATCAGACCGGGGTCAATCATGGATGCGGTCAGGGAGAGATTCCCCGGCAAGGTGGGAGAAAGGAACTCAGAAGCTATAATGGAAGCATATAAGATGATGGAGGCCAGCATATGAAGATCCTGCCCGGAGGCATCTGTGATGCAGGCACCACCAGGGTCAACAAGACCGGTGGATGGAGAACCTTCAAGCCTGTCTACGATTATGACAAGTGCATAAAATGCAAGTTGTGCGAACTACTCTGCCCTGACAGTGCAGTGCACCCCAGGGATGACGGATACTTCGAGTTCGATTATGATTTCTGCAAAGGGTGCGGGATCTGTGCGAACGAGTGTCCAAAGAGTGCAATCACCATGGTACTGGAGGAGAAATAGATGCCACGTGAAATGAATCTTGATAAGAGCAAGATGGTCGTCGTAGAAGGTTCGTATGCAGTTGCACATGCTGTAAAGGCATGCAGGCCCAATGTTATATCTGCCTACCCTATCACACCACAGACCCACATTGTCGAGGACCTCTCACAGTTCATGGCAGACGGCGAGATACCAAACTGTGAATACATCAACGTGGAATCCGAGTTCTCAGCACTCTCAGCACTTGTGGGCGCTTCAGCCGCAGGCGCAAGGTGCTATTCGGCCACGACCTCACAGGGCCTTGAGCTCATGCACGAGGTGCTGTTCAATGTCTCAGGTATGAGGCTGCCTGTTGTGATGACGATCGTCAACAGGGCTGTCAGTGCACCTATCAGCATATGGAACGACCACCAGGATACCATCTCCCAGAGGGACACCGGCTGGATACAGCTCTACGCCGAGAACATACAGGAAGTTTCGGACATGACAGCTCAGGCCTACAGGATCTCCGAGGACAGGGACATACTCATGCCCTCCATGACATGTATGGATGGTTTTATCCTGTCACATGTTTACGAACCGGTCGTGCTTCTGGAACAGGATCTTACAGACGGGTTCCTTCCAGCATACGAACCTGAACACGTGCTTGACCCGAAGAACCCATTGACCTTCGGTGCATTCGCAGACCCCAACTACTATACCGAGTTCAGGTATCTGCAGGAGCAGGCAATGCAAAGGGCTCTTAAGAAAATAGAGGATGTTGCAAATGAATTCTACGATATATACGGAAGATACTATGGAGGACTTATCGATGAGTACCGTACAGATGATGCAGAGATCATCATCATGGCAATGGGATCCGTTGTCGGAACCATTAAGGACGTCATTGATAAGCTCAGGGACAGGAATGTAAAGGCAGGTCTTTTGAAGATCAGGTCATTCAGGCCATTCCCGGCAGAAGCGATCAAGAACGTTATCAGGGATGCAAAGGTGGTGGTCGTACTTGACAAGAACATCACACTTGGATTGAACGAAGGAGCGCTTTTCACCGAGACAAAATCCACACTCTACAACACCGATGTCCGTGTACCTATAATTGGTTACATGCTCGGTCATGGCGGACGTGACATCAGGATAGAGACCATCGAGAGGGTAATCGATGAGGCAACAGAGGTCATGAAGACAGGTATCAGGATCGAAAGCCAGTTCACAGATCTGAGGGAGGAACTACTATGAAATCATTGTTAGCCTCGGGACACAGAGGTTGTGCAGGTTGCTGTGACGCAATGGCTGCAAAGTTCACATTGATGGGCGCCGGAGAGGACTGTATAGTCGTCAACCCTACCGGATGCCTTGAAGTTATGACAACCCCCTTCCCTGAAACCGCGTGGGAAGTACCATGGATACACTCACTTTTCGAGAATGCAGCTGCAGTGGGATCCGGTATCGAGGCTGCCCTCAAGGCCCTTGGCAGGAAAGGAAACACCAAGGTCGTTGTCATGGGAGGGGACGGTGCAACACTTGACATCGGCATGCGTTCCATATCAGGTGTCTTTGAGAGAGGACATGACATCACGTATGTATGTATCGACAATGAGGCTTACATGAACACCGGTGTGCAGAGGAGCGGTGCAACGCCTTTCAATGCATCAACCACCACAAGCCCTGCTGGCAAGGTATCCTTCGGAAATCCGAGGCCAAAGAAGAACATGCCTGCCATAATGGTGGCACATGGCTCTCCATACGTTGCAACCACATCCCTCGGATACCCCAAAGACATGATCAATAAGGTGAAGAAGGCTACAGAGATCGAAGGCCCTGCCTACATCCACTGCCATGCTCCATGCACCACAGGATGGGGATTCGATACTTCCAAGACCGTCGAGGTAGCCAAGATGGCCGTGCAGACAGGCCTCTGGCCACTCTACGAAGTAGAGGAAGGTAAGGTCACCAGTGTAAGGAAGCTGGGAAAGGCAAAGAAACCTGTAGAGGAATATCTCAAGATGCAGCGCCGTTTCAAACATCTTTTCACAATGGAAGGCGGCGCTGAAGAGATCGCAAAGATCCAGGCGATCGCTGATAAGAACATTGAAGAATTCGGGCTCTAGATTTTAGCCCGCTACTTTTTTCATTTTATTTCTATTTTAATGTTCAGTGGAAACCATGGGCTTCTGGAATCAGCTAAGATAAGATACATACTATTGATATTTGCTCTGCAAAAAATGTTTGTATACTATACACACTTGTTTGTTAATACAATATACAAACTCTTTTGAAAAAGCCATAAGAAGCAGCAACCCCTATTAAATGCCATGAAACCAAGAACTCCGGCAACGGTGCCCGATAATACCGGCAACTTCGATATGATCTTCGAGCTCCTGCGAGGAGAATATCCTGATGCTGCACCTATGCTGCGTTTCAGGAACCCGCTGGAGCTGATGGTTGCCACAATACTCTCGGCCCAGTGCACGGACAGGCAGGTCAATCTTGTGACAGAGGTGCTGTTCGGAAAGTACCGCAGCGTGGAGGACTATGCCAATGCTGACCTTGATGAGCTCGGCAAGGACATCTACACTACGGGTTTCTATCACCAGAAGGCAAAACATATCATCCGCAGCGCACAGATCATTCTTGGTGAATTCGACGGCAAGGTACCAAACAGCATGGAAGACCTGCTGAAACTGCCAGGTGTGGGAAGAAAGACGGCAAACATAGTTCTTGCAAGGGGTTTTGGGATCATCGAAGGCATCGCGGTTGACACGCATGTGGCCCGACTGTCACAAAGGCTCGGCTTTACTCAGAACCAGGACCCTCTCAAGATAGAGAAGGACCTCATGGACATTGCAGAAAAAAAGGACCTTGAGATCCTTTCAATGACGCTTATACTGCATGGAAGGAATGTGTGTACGGCCAGGAAGCCTAAATGCGGGATATGTGTTGTGAATGAGTTGTGTCCTTCAAGTGAAGTATAGGGTACAAAAAAGATGCTCTTTTGTATCAGACCGGAAAATAATGCCAAATGGTTAATGTGCTTCTTATTTTTCCATCGATCCTTATTTTTCCATGGCCTTCGCCCTCAATTCTGTCGGCATTTTCTCGATGGCATACCTCAGTGCGGTACGGGGCATAACTTCCCTGTTCCTCATGACATAACCGAATATCTCCTGCTGATGCTGCTTACTGGCCTCCCTGAGCATCCATCCATACCCCTTCTGCACAAGGTCATCCTCATCCGTCAGCAGCATGTCAGCGATCTTCAGCACATCCTCCAGAAGATCTCCCCTGCGGGCAGCCAGGATCAGCGTGACAGCGGCAGCACGCCTGTACCAGCGGTTATCCGAAGCAGTCCATTTCCTGAGTGGTCCTGTGTACTGAGGATACATGTCGATGAATGTCCCTATGGTGTGATTGCACAGGGTATCGCATTTTGCCCAGTTGTTCACATAATCCCCGACCCACCTCTCAAAAACATCAAAATCCCCGGGCTCGAACTGATCTCTCAGGTTGTATGACCATTCGAATGCAATGAACGATTCTTCCATGTAATCCGAGCTGAGAAGGGCCTCACAGAGTGCGAATATCTCATGCTTGCTCTTGCCGGATATGGCCTTGAAGTGCTGCTTTGCCATCTTCCTGACATCTGCGGTCTTCATTCCGTAGCATTTTATTTCCTCTTTGAAGAAGCGATTTGAGCTTGCTCTTATCTTTTCGTCGGCATTCTGTTCGAGTTCTAGTCTGATTTCAGAGATTACAGAGTTCATAGGATTTTATAGGGAGAAATCAGAGATAATTGTGATGATTGTTGGGAGCTAGAGTCGATATTACTTATATGCATAATAAAATTCAAAAAATAGGATATAAAATAAATTAATTAAGGATTTATTTGAAGATTGGTTTTAAAATTAAATTACTAATGAAGTGCATTTATCCGGTTATTTGATTCACCTTTTAATTTTAGGAGAGTTATGATGCCAAATTTA
>JAFGCK010000152.1 GCA_016932675.1 Methanosarcinaceae archaeon
CATTATATCACAGTGTTGAAGAGTTTGCGGATAAGTTCTTCACCATCAACGACATCCTTTCTACGAAAGGGTGCACATCCCTTTTCCTTATCGGACAGGAAGGATCAGGTATCAAGCACAGTATCGCAGAACACCTGGCCTTTGGAAGCATAATGCTCTACACCAACAGGGACAGCACAACAGGAAAAGGCATAAGGCAACTCTACATACCCAAAATGAGGTGTACTGACATCTCCCTGGAACCGGCGAGTTTCAGGATAACTCCTTCAGGCATCAGCATAGAGAAGATATTCCAGAGGGAAGAGATATTGAAAGAAGCTCTCGGATCTGCTGTCTGAAACCGGGATCTGGCTGACTTCGGCTTTATTTTGCAAAGGACATACCCTGTAATGGCCCGCAGAGCAGAGGAGCAAATTATTTACTTGATGAGAATAGTTTCTCGACCCAAGAGTTAGTGAACAGGTTTAAAATTGATAACGCGGTTGAAATCATTTAAATATGATTAATTGAATGATAGCACAGTCCTAAACTGCGGTCAATAAGATCTTTCATGTATTTTATAAATTCGAATTATTGCTCAGCCCGGAGGGAAATCATAAATTGAGTCAACCTAGCGTTAATATCGGCATGGTAGGCCATGTCGACCATGGAAAAACCACACTTGTCAGCGCGCTGTCAGGAGTCTGGACAGATACACACAGTGAAGAGATGAAGCGTGGTATATCTATCCGCCTTGGTTATGCGGATGCAACATTCAGGAAATGCCCCCACTGCCCGGAACCGGAATGTTATACAGTTTCTGAAAACTGTGAAGGCTGCAAAGAGCCTTCAGAAGAAATAAGGACAGTGTCCTTTGTTGATGCACCCGGCCACGAGACACTCATGGCTACTATGCTTTCTGGTGCTGCTATTATGGACGGGGCGATCCTTGTCATAGCTGCCAATGAAGAATGCCCTCAGCCACAGACCAAAGAACATCTGATGGCACTGAATATCATTGGCATCACGAACCTGATAATAGTACAGAACAAGATAGACCTGGTATCCAGGGAGCAGCTTATTGAGCACTACCACCAGATCAGGGATTTTGTCAGGGGTACAGTTGCTGAGAATGCACCGATCATACCGGTCTCTGCCCAGCAGAACATAAATATCGATTCCCTGATACAGGCAATGGAAGAGCTCATACCGACACCAGTCCACAAGCTCGACAGACCACCACACATGCTCATCGCAAGGTCCTTCGACATCAACAGGCCCGGCACACCTATAAAGGACATAACCGGCGGAGTGATCGGCGGCACGCTGACAGAAGGTTCACTGCATACCGGTGATGAAATTGAAGTTCGCCCCGGGATCAAGGTAGAAAGTGAAGGGACCACAAGATGGGAACCTATTATAACAAAAATATCCAGGATAGTTGCAGGTAAAGAAAATGTTGAAGAGGCAACTCCCGGCGGACTGCTTGCTGTGGGTACCACTCTTGACCCATCACTTACAAAGAGCGATTCATTGACAGGACAGGTAGCAGGTTCACCAGGAACACTGCCCCCCACACATGATTCATTTGCACTTGGGCTGCACCTTCTTGAAAGGGTCGTAGGAATTACCGATGAGGAGGAGATAGGTCCTATCAAGACAAGTGAGCCATTAATGCTGAACGTTGGTACTGCCACCACTGTAGGTGTTGTTACCAGTGCCAGAAAGGATATTGCTGAAGTCAAGCTCAAGAGGCCGGTCTGCGCAGACATTGGTTCAACTGTGGCGATCAGCAGGCGTATTGGTTCCCGGTGGCGTCTTATCGGTGTAGGAGTAATAAAGGATTGAAAGTGATCATAGATACCAATGGCCTGATGATACCCGTACAGTTCAATGTAGACATTTTCGGGGAACTTAAAAGGCTTGGGTATGACAGGTTCATTGTACCCCTTTCTGTGATAAGGGAACTGGAATCGCTCAAAAAGGGACTCAAAGGAAAAGACAGGACAGCTGCAAAGGTTGCATATTCGCTTGCTCAGAAATGTGAGATCGTTGGAACATCAGGGTATGCCGATGATGTTATAATCGATCTTGCGGACGAGCATTGTGCAGCCGTACTGACAAATGATACAGTGCTCAGGAAAAGGCTGGAGAGTAAGGATATCCCTGTCATATGCCTGAGGCAGAGAAACAGGCTTGAGCAGATCACAGATGAAGTTTAAGATCAAATGAGGCATTGAAATTGACCATATCAGGATAATCGGAGTAGATCGCATGTACAAAAAGATGAAACTTGCGGACACGATCCGTGTGGCTCCAGACCTTCTGGGCGGAGATGTGAAAACAAATGTAATGGCTGCCCTTAGGGATAAACTTGAAGGCAGGATCGATAA
Source organism: Methanosarcinaceae archaeon (assembly GCA_016932675.1). GTDB lineage: Archaea > Halobacteriota > Methanosarcinia > Methanosarcinales > Methanosarcinaceae > Methanolobus. The sequence goes on from JAFGCK010000152.1 coordinate 2,373, forward strand.
AGCACTTGGAGCCATTGTAGCAATCACTGAAATAGATGAGATAGGAGAAGGACATATTTTAGTTGGCGATGGCGCTGTGTATTATGATGTCACCTTTGAGGCAATTGTATTCGTTCCGGTAATACAGGAAGTTATCGAAGGGGAAATTGTGGAAACCGTTGATTTCGGTGCTTTTGTCAGCATAGGGGCAATGGACGGGCTTTTACATGTGAGCCAGATAACCGACGACTTCATGTCCTATGACGGAAAGAACGGCAGGCTCGTCAGCAAGACCGGAGGGAGATCCCTTTCAGAAGGTGACAGGATAAGGGCCCGTATAGTCGCTGTCAGTATCAATGAGAGAGAGCCAAGAGAAAGCAAGATCGGTCTTACCATGAGGCAGCATTCACTTGGAAAGATCGAGTGGATCGAGGAACTGAAAAAGCCAAAAGCTGAGAAGGCAGAATGACAGGAGGATCAACAGATGAGTGAACAGGTTTGTCGTGAATGCCATCGTGTAATCTCCGGCCAGACGTGCCCTGTATGCGGGTCCAGCAATCTTAGTTCAGACTGGAGCGGCATGGTCATTATAATAGATCCTGAACTTTCAGAGATCGCAAAGAAGATCGATGTGAAAGTAGCCGACAAGTATGCCCTGAAGGTGCGCTAGTTGGGTGCACAGATCGTTCTATATGAACGACTCAGACCACTTTTTCACAAGATATTCGGTACATTGTATACCGGCAGTGGAAACGACACTATCAGAAAGCTTTCCAGGGATCTGGAGAGCCCCACAAAACTTATATCCGTAGGTGATGTTACTACATTCCACTTGCTCAATTCAGATATCATACCGGACATCCAGATAGTGGATGACCGGACAAAACGCGAGCCGGCTTCAGACCGGGTCGTTGTGGGTACAAAGCATAAGGACTTCACTGAAATATTCGTAGACAATCCCGCCGGGGTCATAACCGAGGATCTGATAGATGCCGTTGGTAATGCCATCAGATCAGATGAACATGTCAGGATATTCGTGCGCGGCGAAGAAGACCTTGCAGCTTTGCCCGCAATCCTTATGGCACCACATGGTTCGGTTGTCCTCTACGGGCAACCAGACAGAGGTGTCGTGCTTGTACAGATCACTCAGTCGAAAAAGGAAGAGATCAGAGACCTGCTGAACAAGATAATTGAAGCGCAGGACAATAAGGAAGAATTAAGAGATATTTGGAGGAAATTAGATGGATATCAGGATTATAAAGGAAAAAAACAATGCGATCCTCAACAGGCGTGAATTGAACCTGGACATTGGGTTTAAGGGTGCAACACCTTCCAGGGACCAGGTAAAAGGAAAAATAGCAGCTATGCTGAATGTACCTCTGGAACTGGTGATCATCCAGAAAATGGAAAAGGAGTTTGGCAAGCAGGCGGTAAGTGCATATGTGAAGGTATACGAAAATGCAGACCGTATGAAGCAGATAGAAGCAGACTATGTCCTGAAAAGGAACGTACTTCCAGAGCCCGAAGTTGAAGAAGAGGCAGAGGAAGCAGCAACTGCTGAAACTCCTGAAGAATAAGGTGATATGATGGCAGTAAAGGACTATTACAAGGTCAGCGGCGATTCCGTTGAAAGGACACACCAGTCATGCCCGCGCTGCGGTGAAGGCGTATTCCTTGCAGAGCACAAGGACAGGCGTTCCTGTGGAAAATGCGGTTACACTGAATTCAAGAAATAATCTTGTTTTAAGCAACCTCAATGGTTGTTGTCTTTCTTTTTTTGCCTTGTTATCTTAAAAGGTCAGTCCACCAAAGCAACTTTTTGCAATTGTTTCACAGCAGGCAGTAGCGGAGCCGGAAATAAAATTCCGGTATCTATAAAGGATTTTTAACTAAAGATTGCCGCTGGAAAAGTTAAAATAGATGTTATGTGTTACCTTAGATGCAAACATTTGAGTTTAGTATCTCAACTTAGATAAGTATAATATCAAATGTAAATTGCACTTGCAATCATAAGTAAAATAAAAATCATAACAAAGCATAGGTATTTGGTTGGTAGTTAAAATGAATGCGATTTATGCAGCAGTTGTAGGTATCCTGATCGGCATATTCATCTTTGGCCTGAAGACCGGAGTTGGATGTGGATTCTCAAAACTGGAGAGGAACAAGGTGATTTTACTGGCCATTGCTTACTTTGTTATCTCCGTGATCCTTGGAAGCCTCGTGGAACTGGTCGACCAGTCCTACCTGGAAGGGATCACCAGCCTGGGAATGTCACTTCATGTCATTATCGCACTGATACTAATAGCAGCCGGAATATACACCCAGAAGAAATGGAACTGCGGCTATGATGTATCTAAGAAGACCTTCCTGGCGATCTCGGTGCCCTGCCCTGTCTGCCTGACAGCTCTTTTTGTATCCTGCATGATACTTGCTTCAAGTCTTGAGATCAGCGGATGGAAAGTAGGGATCATTGTCGGGGGGGTTTTCTTCATATCAGTGGTATCATCGACCTTTGTTTTCAGGAAGATGGATCGCTCTCCTGAAGACCTGGGGACAGTGATGATGTTCCTCGGGATATTCTACCTGCTGGGGGCAATGCTTGTTCCGGCATACATCAAGGCAAAGCAGCTGAATATATCCGCGGTAGAAAGCGGAAATTTTGAGATACTGCCATTGATCGTTTTTTCGATCTTCGTTCTTGGGGGTTTTGTTGTTAATCATATGAGAGGTCATTAAAAAATGGATACAACTTCATCTTTGTTTGGTATATTGTACACTTTCTCGTCTTCACTGCTGTACCCCGTCGTGATCATACTCCTGATACTGGTACTCTTCTCACTGATACTGATAGGAGAGTTCCTCTCCGAATATGCAAAACGTAACCGCGATGTGAACAACCTTGAGAATTGCTGTCTTGCTGTCAGGGATAATCTGGCTGAAAGATCGTATAGATCTGCAGCTGAGTCCCTGCGAAATGTCAGACAGAACTTCATGGTCACAAGCTTTGCAAGGGAAGCAGCTGACCACATGGAAAAGAATACCATCCCTTCTATCGAATGGCTGTCACAGGAATATGAGATCAGGATGGCAAAGCGTCTTGAGCAGACAAGGATCGTTGCAACTATCTCACCGATGCTGGGCCTGATGGGGACACTGATACCCCTTGGTCCTGCACTTATTGGATTGTCCCAGGGTGACATCGTACAGCTTGCCAACAACCTCATGATAGCCTTTGCAACGACGGTGGTAGGGCTGTTTGCCGGAACAATAGCATATGTACTCACGCAGGTGAGAAAGAGATGGTACTGGCAGGACATGGCAGACATTGATTACATCCTGGATACGCTAGAGGAAGTAAAATGAAGAGAAGAAGAGCAAGGCGAACAGGACTTATAACCAATGAGGATGAGCAGAACCCCCTTACCGGTGTTGCTAACCTGTTTGACATTGCCATGGTCTTCTCGGTGGCACTGCTCATTGCGCTGGTTATGTCGTACCAGTTGCCTGAGCTCCTCACACCCACAGACGATATAACCATCGTAAAGAATCCGGGACAAAAGGACATGAAGATCATCATAAAGGACCAGGGAAAACCCATAGAGGTACTCAACATGACAGACCAGATCGGAGGAGGTACCGGTGAGGCACTGGGCACGGCATACAAACTTGCTGATGGAAGGGTAGTATATGTACCAGAGGAGGTAAACGAGACTGGGACCTAATTTTTTTTGTTTATCAAAACAAATCAAATTGTTTTAAAACAATTTATATTTAGTATTATATTAAACACATGTAATAGAAAACTTGGATATAGAGTTTGGTGGTCGCTATGGAAGAAAACAGGAAAGTAGACAGGAATTGCTTAAGAATAACTTCAACTGTATGCCTGGTCCTTTTGGGCATTCTGATGCTCTCAGCCAATGCAACGGCATTGGACCTGAACCAGTTCGAATTTGTTGCAAACACGACCTGTGACTCAAACGGACACTATGAGTTCACAGACCTGTATAATGGGAACTATACCGTTGTTGCAACAGATACCTCCTCTGATGGAACTAAATGGTACGCGGGCCATATAAATGCAACTTTGAACGGTACAGACCTAGTCGATCAGAACATAAAGATCAATAGTACAAACGAGGTCGAGCTCAACCATAACGAAATACTGGGACTGCTGAACAGATCATCAATATCCGGTATGACATACGTGATGAAGACAACATATCCAAAACAGAGCACTATTGTCATGGTGGAACAGGAAACCGGCGAACTTGTTGCAAACACAACATGTGATGCAGCAGGAAATTATAGCCTCAACGATGTTCCTGATGGTGACTATACCATCTTTGCTGTTTATGACGCAAGCACCGTCAATACCACAAAGTGGTACAGGGGGATGCTGAATGTGACTGTCATTGGTGCTGATCTTACAGGCCAGGACATGAAGATCAACAGTTCGAACAACATTGAACATACTGCAGTGCTGGGACTGCTGAACAGGTCATCGATATCCGGCATGACATACGTGATGAAGCCGGCATATCCGAAACAGAGCACTATTGTCATGGTGGAGCAGGAGACCGGGGAACTTGTTGCAGACACAACATGTGATGCAGCAGGAAATTATAATCTTAATGATATCCCTGACGGAGACTACACCGTTTTTGCTGTTTATGATGCAAGCACGGCCAATACCACAAAATGGTACAGGGGGATGCTGAATGTGACTGTCAGTGGTGCTGATCTTACAGGTCAGGACATGAAGATCAACAGTTCGAACAACATTGACCATGCTGAAGTGCTGGGACTGCTGGACAGGTCATCAATATCCGGTATGACATACGTGATGAAGACAACATATCCAAAACAGAGCACTGTAGTTCTGCTCAAACCTGCTTCGGGACAGCTCAGATCGGACGCATCCTGCACAGAGCCGGAAATACCTCCTGCCAATAATACAGAACCTTATGATCCGGTCACATCTGACCCGGACGAAAGCAATTACGGTCAGGTGTTCAGATTCTTCAGCAATACAACAAGTGATGAATTCGGGGATTACCTGTTCAGCAACGTACCTAACGGCGATTACCTGATCAAAGC
>JAFGCK010000153.1 GCA_016932675.1 Methanosarcinaceae archaeon
AAGTGCTATGCTGCCCTGCTGGGCATCGTACCGGAAAAATGCAAAGTCCCGGTGAACAGGTACTTCTATCATCTGGATATCATACTCCAGGGAGTCTTTATAGGAAATGCATCTGCCGCACTGGTTGTTAGTGTCCTGTCACTTGTGGTTTTCTATGCTTTTGGCTTTTCGAACATTCTTGCGCTTTCAGCTCTTATCTTTATAGCTTCTGTTATTCCTATGTTTGCAGGCTATATGGTCCTGCTGGCCCTTACCGTATGTCGCTATGTCGATCAGGGTCTTGAGAGTGCCGTTGTGTTCTTTGTGGTGGCATCCATAGTTATCTATGTGCCTCCTGAACTTTTCCTGCGGCCATATCTGGCAAGCCTGAAATCCCGCATACATCCGCTTCTGATACTCCTTGCTTTCCTCGGAGGGGCTTTTGTAGGTGGCATTGCCGGGTTCTTTGCAGCTCCCATTCTCCTTGGCGCACTGATCGCCGCATATCGTGTGTATATCGATGAGGGGCCCGAGGTCTGTATCTTTTCAGAAGGAAGTTATCCTTTATCTGAGAGTGAAGCATCAGACTGATAATTTCTTTTTTGAAAAGTTTCCCCTGTCAAAACCTGAAAAGGTTAATATGGAATGGTCTTATTTAAATTAGCATTTATCTGAAAGGTGAACCCATGCAATTATTATTAATCCACTCTGATTACATCGAATACGATGTCAAAAAAAGCACTCCGGTTGCAGAAAAAATAGAGGAGTCTTTCAGGTCAGGACGTCTTGACGAAGCTCTGGCAGCCTTTATGGCAGTGGAGAAGGGAGATGAGTCTGCTGTGGACGAGATCATAAGCAGGACTGTGGCTGAGATCAGGAATGTGGCAGGGCAGGTAAAGGCAGAGAATATTATGATCTATCCCTATGCCCATCTGAGCCCGAACCTCTCTTCTCCTAAAACGGCTGTATCTGTACTCAAAAGTGTGGAAAAGGAACTCTCCGGGGATTTCAATGTTAAAAGGGCGCCTTTTGGATGGTACAAGGCTTTCAGGATCAGCTGCAAAGGCCATCCCCTGTCCGAGCTTTCCCGTTCCATCGTGCCGGAAGGGAAGTCCATCAGTAGTGGGGAAGCAGTAGCTGCAGAGGGGGAAAAAGAAGAGCTTGTTTCCGAAGCTTTAAAAGCCGAAAGCACTGCCAGGTCATACTGGCACATACTCACTCCTGAGGGAGAACTCCTGAATATTGATGATTTTGACTTCACAGGGCATGAGAACCTGCAGAAGTTCGTCAACTATGAGATTTCCAAGCAAAGGGCCGTGGAAAGAGCACCGCCTCACGTGGAACTCATGCGCAGGCTCGAGATAGCTGATTATGAGCCCGGATCGGATTCGGGGAATATGCGCTATTACCCCAAGGGCAGGCTGATAAAATCACTGCTGGAGAACTATGTCCTGGAAGAGTCCTATAAGGTGGGGGCCATGGAGGTCGAGACGCCGCTGATGTATGATATGGAGCACCCCTCGCTGAAAAACTACCTTGACAGGTTCCCTGCACGCCAGTACTCCATTGAATCCGACAAAAGGAAGATGTTCTTAAGGTTCGCCGCATGTTTCGGCCAGTTCCTTATGAACCACGACATGACCATTTCCTACAAGAACCTGCCTATGAAGATGATCGAGATGACCCGTTACAGCTTCCGCAGGGAACAGCGCGGGGAGCTTGTAGGTCTGCGGCGCCTGCGTGCATTCACAATGCCTGATATGCACAGCCTCTGCAAGGATATGGAACAGGCTGTGGAGCAGTTCAACGAGCAGTACAATATGTGCATCTCGGTGCTTGATAATGTGGGCATCAGGGTCGATGACTTCGAGGTGGCTGTAAGGTTCACCAGGGATTTCTATAATGAGAACAAGGACTTCCTCACCAACCTCGCAAAAACCGTAAAGAAACCGGTGCTTGTAGAGATGTGGGATACGAGGTTCTTCTATTTCATCCTGAAGTTCGAGTTCAACTTCGTGGATGCCCTTGCAAAGGCAAGTGCACTTTCCACTGTCCAGATCGATGTTGAGAATGCCGAGAGGTATGACATCAGTTATATCGATATCGACGGAACTGCAAAGAGGCCTGTGATACTTCACTGTTCCCCAAGCGGTGCTATCGAGCGCTGTATCTACGGCCTGCTTGAGAAAGAGGCTATGAGAACGGAGGCAGGTGAAGTCCCTATACTTCCACTCTGGCTGTCGCCCACCCAGGTAAGGGTGATCCCTATCTCCGATAAGCATATGGATTTTGCAATGAAGGTTGCAGAGCAGCTTGACTGCCGGGTTGATATTGACGATCGTGAGGATACGGTTGGCAAGAAGGTCCGTGAGGCCGGGCGTGAATGGGTGCCCTATGTTGTCGTTTTGGGTGACAGGGAAGTGGAGACCGGCAGGATCAATGTCACCATCCGGTCGGAGTCCCGGCCCGACAGGCCGAAGAAGGTTGAAATGACAGCAGAGGAACTCAATGCAAGGGTCCGGTCAGAGACCACGGGAATGCCATACAGGGGATTGCCTCTTGCAAAGCTGCTTTCAGCAAGGCCAAAGTTCTTATAATCCACAATCGAATTAACCTGTATGCAGGATGTAAATGCAAATGCAGAGGCGCGGGTCTCTGCTACCGTCCTTGTTTCCGGCAGAGTGCAGGGGGTCTATTACCGCAGGTTCGCCGCGGACCATGCAGCTGACCTGGGGATTGTGGGTTTTGCCAGGAACCTTCCTGACGGCAGGGTCAAGGTAGTTGCAGAGGGCAAGCGTGCTGATATTGAAAAGCTGATAGGGCTGCTTAAAGAAGGTCCATTGTACGCTTCAGTGGAGGGTCTGGATGTCAGATGGTCTTCCTTTTCGGGAGAATATACTGATTTCAGCATACAAAGATGAATTGAACTAGTTTCAGGAATGGTATATTCATGTTCGATGTGATCATTGTCAGGTATGGAGAACTGGCACTAAAGAGCAGCTGTGTCAGGAACCTGTATGAAAAGGTACTGGTGAGCAACATCGAATCAATGCTCAGACAGAACGGAGTGTCCTATTCGGATATAGTCCGTGAATGGGGCAGGGTGTTCATCCATACTTCCGATGTGCATGCCGCCAGGGCAGTTGCAGATGTTTTTGGTGTGGTCTCCACCTCCCCTGCCCGGACCACGGATCCTACACTTGACTCTGCTTCAAAGCTGTGTGCAGATGTGGCAGAAGGTCTTGTCCATGAAGGCGAATCCTTTGCCATAAGGGCAAAACGCACGGGCAATCATGATTTCTCATCCCGTGACCTTGCAGTAAAATGCGGGGATGCCGTATGGAAGATGCTGGAGGCCAGGGGCATGGAACCTTCAGTGGACCTGACAGACCCCGACAGGGAAATTTTCGTGGAAATGAGACAGAACCATGCTTACGTGTTCACCGAGACCGAGCAGGGAGTGGGAGGTCTGCCTCTCGGTACCCAGGGTAAGATGGTGTCCCTGGTGTCAGGAGGTATTGATTCTCCGGTTGCTACCTGGCTTCTGATGAAGCGCGGTGTAAAGATCATTCCCGTGTACTGTAATAACGATCCGTTCAATGACGAGCGTGCGAGGGAGAGGACAATGGAATGCATAAGGCAACTCCAGAAATGGTGTCCGGGTCATCCCTTCAAGGTGTACGAGGTTCCTAACGGCCGCAATCTAAGTGCTTTTATTAATAAATGCAATCGGGGGAAGACCTGTTTGCTCTGCAAACGTATGATGTACCGCATCGCATTCGAGATAATGAAGACTGAAAACGCCTCGGGCATAGTCACAGGTTCATCCCTTGGCCAGGTTGCCTCCCAGACAGCAGCTAACATGTACGCTGAGATATATGGTATATGTGCTCCGGTCTATCATCCGCTGATCGGTCTTGACAAAAATGAGATAATCGGGATTGCAAAAAGGATAGGCACCTATGATATCTCCATCATGCCGGCAGGCAGCTGCACAGCAGTCCCGGAGTATCCGGAGGTCAGGGCCGGTTTTGCTTCCCTGCCGCCTGAAGAGGAGAAAGTGGATATTGAGAGGATGGTCCGTTATTCGGTAAGCAATGCCAGAATATCAAGAGTTTGATATCTGGTGCGATGTTTGTGTGATATTTGGCTCCATAACTTGCCAGGAATTAACTCCATCTCGACACGGGTAAGATCAGAGAACATTCTAAATAGTGTCTCCTCATGTCTCCATCATGTCATTTGCTTTGGGAAGTTGCCAACAAAGTTTATATAACATAATTTCCTATGCACATTTAGGCGCACAAACACAAGCATGAATTTTAGCACAAATTTCATCCTTTATCTCTCGTCCATTCCCTCAATTATTCCCGTGCGCCTACACTCTTTTTAAAGTGATACCACCATATTAGCCTGTTATTTATGCCTGTGAGCTGCCAGACAGCCTTTGGTTTTGCCTGATCATAAATTCATAAAAGACTGTCTTTTTCATTGGATCTGTTAATCTTCCAGATCCTTTTCAAGATACAGATCAACAGGATTTACATGGATCTTATCTTCTGTGCTTTAAGTTTTCAGGTTTATAGGTTTAATGATCCGCGTTGATCTGTTTAGATCCGTGTTTCAATAGATATGTCGTTAACCATCCTTCCACAGGTTGTTTCATTGTCTTTGAGCAAAACCCATTTTATCGCTGGATTTTTATATCATCTTTCAGACTCCGATCAACAGATGATCGGCACGTATTGGAAGCAGTCCGTATCCCGGGAATCCTCATAAGTCAGATCCACGTCAAGAAGTGCCTGAAATCTTTTTTGGATTGTTTTTCCGCAGACATGGACAAATGCACAGCAATATCGATATCAATAAAATGGTGCTGTTTTATCTGAAAAATGAGGTTTTGCACTAATTAGACTTCCTCCTTTTTTGTCACGTTTCAATGGCAAATTTTATATAAAAATGTGTTATATAATTATCTTGTATCTATTATCTATTCCTTTTGTAGTTGGTTTCTATGAGTGAGTTCCCATGGGAAGTAAAAAAAGATCCCGGCAAGGGATCATCCGGTGAGGGTGTGTCCGTTCCTGACAACCCGGTCAATGCCGATAAAATGAGTGCGGCATCACCTATCCCTGACCTGCTGGCCAATGCATTTGCCGGGGCTCCTATGGAGGAAATAAAACTTGACCCGGCGCCTTCCACAGAGACAGTTGGCAGGCAAAATACAACTCCAGCACCTCCTGCTTTTGGAAACCTTGCTGATATCCCCGAACTCGTATCCGATGGTGCCGGCCCTTCTGCAGGACCTTCGCCTCAGCCTGCCGGCGATCTGCCTCCTTTCATGAATAAAGGTAATGCTATTGAAGGTGAAGCGGGGAATTCCGAAAGATCTTCTTCCGGTCCTTTAAATATCGGTGGGATCTCACCGGATCCTGCCGGAGAAGAAAAGCCGGTCCAGGAAGGTCGCAAGGTACCTGAAAAGTCAGCAAAGAAGTCCCCTCCACCACTTTTCAAGCCTGTGCTTCCGGGTGAAGATGTCCGGGAACCTGTTGCAGGTGCTGGTCATGAGGTGTTCTCAAAGAACGGCTATGAAGAATTATCCGGCCCTGGAGCTAATTTCACTCCCCTAAAACCTGTTTTCGGGAATGCTGCAGCTTATGCAAGTACTTTCCCGGATCTGTCTCATGATCATGTCAAGCCTGCTGAAGACAGATCAGCCTCTCAACCGGACCCAGCGATGAAAAAGGCACCCGGGCCGGTGAATCCTTTCCCCGGGTCACTCTTTACCATGGAAGGTCCATCTGAAAATGATGCCGTTTTTGGCAATCCATTCTCTGCTCAGGTGTCCGGCCCTGCCGCAGCCCAGCCGGAATATGTGGAACCTTCAGTCAATCCATTTTCATCTCCTTTTGAAGAGGGCAAAGCTGCATCTTCAGGTCAAACAGAGGGATTAGCAGACCCTTTCTCCGATCAGGTCCCACCCAGTCCTGACCCGTTTGCAGACCCTGCTCCTTCAGCCGGTGATCCTTTTTCAGATACGGTTCCAGC